>JBNKZD010000298.1:0-44716 GCA_050301235.1 Chitinispirillaceae bacterium
GTTCTGAGCCAGGATCAAACTCTCCGTAAAGAGTTATTCCTAATTCATCTTTTTTCTCAAATTACAATGTTCAGAGAACCCGATCACACACATCTAAACTTTCAAAGATCTTACTGACTTTATTTATCAAACTTACGTTTAATTTTTCAGTGGCTTAAAAATAGTTTATTTTAATTTTACTGTCAAACTATTTTTTAACAAAATTCTAATTTTTCTTTTTTATTTTTTTACGAATTTTGTCGATCAAAGAGCTTCGTTTTAAGTGGTATCAAATATACCATAACTTCATTTCACAGTCAAACTCTTTTTTCACTTTTTTTTAAAGAACATTTCCTTTTCTAGCGCCGTTTTTCGTGACTCTTAAAAAAGTGCATCAAATATAAAAAAACTAAATATCGAAGTCAAATAATTTCTACTTTTTCTTCGAAATACGATGATATAAGTATCTATACATCTTACAGTTTAAAAATATCTACTGCTAATATCATTGTTAACCATTAAGGCTGAAGATATATTGTTATCTGAGTTGAATACCAGTTGCACAAAGGAATGTTGCTAAACAAATTTCAAAACTGCATGGTTTCAAAAACCAAATCCTTTCTACACCTTATTTCTTTCATTAAAAAGCTACTTCTGCCCGACTGTTCCACCGCTGCGCCGGTGCGAGGGCACCTGATTGAATCGACACATGCAAAGGATGATAAAATCAAAACTAATAATCCTGGTTTAATTTCTGAAGATAATTTGAATCACTACTTTAATGCTATTAAAGATAACAAACCACTTTCACGCGATGAAGAAAACGCTTTAATGAAAAGAATCAGAGATGGTGAAGTTGGCGCACGGGAACTACTCATTAAAGCAAATCTCAGATTCGTAGTCGGTGTAAGCCGTAATTATCAGCACCAGGGCCTTCCGTTATGTGATATCATCAATGAAGGCAACCTTGGGCTCATACGAGCATCCATGCACTTCGATGAAACAAAAAATTTTAAATTCATCTCATACGCAGTCTGGTGGATCCGGCAGGGAATTTTAAGCGCACTTGCAGAACAGTCACGCATCGTGCGATTACCGATCAATCGAAGCGGAGATCTTTACAAAGTCAGCAAGACCCGTTCCATATTGGAGCAGCGCCACCATCGCTCACCGATGGCCATTGAAATCGCCAGTGAAATGGGGATCAACGAACAGAAAATTAATGACACTCTAAATATCAGTAACAACCCAGTCTCACTTGATGCGCCTGTCGGTGATAACAGCTCAATGGATTATATTGATCTGCTGGAAGATAAAAACCTTGAACAACCAGATTGCGGTATAACCAGAAGCTCCTTCAAAAAAGCAATAGGAAATGCAATTGAAACTCTCCCGCCGCGTGAAAAGGAGGTAGTTGCAATGTATTTTGGCATCGGTAAAGATGAGCCTGCCACACTGGATTGTATCGCTCAGCGCTTTCAACTCACCAGGGAGCGCATCCGTCAAATAAAGAAATCTGCGATAACACGACTCAAAAAAAATACATCTCTTGAACTTTTAAAAAACAGTAATTATGATGACTGAAAGAAAATACCCCCGACACGAATTGAACGTGCGACACCAGGTTTAGGAAACCTGTGCTCTATCCTGCTGAGCTACGGGGGCATTCAATGTCGTTTAATATACAATATTTGTTTATTCTATTCCAAACGTTCGAATTAGTAAGGGTTGGAATGACGAGTTTAGAGGGACGAGTGACGGGTAAAGAGTTGGGTGTGTCGAAGGAGAGAACAAACAGGGATAACCTTAGATATCTTTCAGCTCCCCTCTTACAACCAAACCGAGCACCAGATCAGCCATCATCGCTGAAGCTACCATCACCCGCGGCGCATACGGGCGTACCTTTTCATTCACCTCAGATTCTCGATCCCCCACAACATATACTTTTGGTGAAACCTTGAAAACTTCTATAGCAGCACACTTTCCAATGCCACCAATACCGCTTGCCCCGACAAGCAGTTTACCCGAACGCAAAAAAACTGAAAACAGATCCGCTTTGCTCGCAGCGCCATCGAAGGCTTCAACTATTATATCACAATTTCCAAAAATGATGCCTGCATTTTCTCTGGTCACTCTTTCAATAGTAGTCTCAATAGACACATCAGGGTTAATCGTCTGCAAAATATCTCTGAGACACTCAACTTTCATCCTCCCGATATGCGCAGGAGTGTACAGCTGACGATTCAGATTTGATGGCTCTACACGATCAAAATCTGCAATCTTAAAATTGGAAAAACCGCAGCGAACCAGCATCATTGCACAGTTCGACCCGATCCCACCTGCACCGGCAATACCGATTTTTACTGATTGAATGCGGCTGAACTGAACTGAAGTGTAGAAGGGGGATATTGCGTTTTTGAAAGTTTTCATCTTAATTCACCAGAAATTTTTCTCAATAAAATAATTCGGGACCGTTCAGGGTTCAGCGTTAAAGGTTCAAAAGTTCAAAGAATATAAAATTTGCAGCTCTGATTACATATTTATCAAGTAGATTGGAAACAATTCCGAGTTAGAACCCTGAACCCTGAACGTTGAACCCTGAACGATTATAATAATTTCAAACCAATGAATTAACGATTATTACAAATATTTGTGCAACAATACTATATTTGTTAAAAGACCTGAACGAGGCTGCCGGATTCAAACTGTGATATCAGTCTCAATTCAACAGTTTTTGTTGTTATCTTCTATACGTTATACACGCCAGAAGGAATAGAACCAGAAACGGTATCGTTGTAATTCCCGAATACACAAATACTCGTATATTACTGATCTTTCTAATAAACCGATAGAATATTGAAATATCGCGTGATATTATATATATATAGATAATAAATCGTTTAAGTGCTCGATTTTTGCTGATTATGCATATCTTTGAAATTTAATGTGTGTCTTTTTCCTATGACACTTTGTAAGGAGATACTATGAAACGGCTTTTATGGTGTACACTGGGGATCATCTTCTGTTTTAATGTGCAAAGTTTGGCGCAAATTTATCCACCAACACTGCGGGTACCTGTTACTTATTATGATTTTCATTCGAATACATCCAGTCCCGATTTCCAAACTCCAAACACCGATGGTGTTACTAGGAATATGGTTGCCAGAGTTCTTGGACCAGATAGAAAGCCGCAACTGAGCACAGCAACTCGCTATTTTAGTGAATATTTAAAATACTGGTATCGCTTCTGGGATGGCCCAGGTGGAGCTAGAGGTGATCGAACTCAGCCAGTCTACAATTGGGATGGTTCTTTGTCGCGGATTGACACTGTTGCCTGGGATACATCATACAAAAACATTCGTTATGATGACTCACTAACATTTACTTATGTTGGTGGAACTGGTGGCAACCCTGTAGGTACTTACGAATATGTTAATGATAACTTCTTTCCACTTGATGGCAGTGGTTTTGGGGCGGAAGGACGCAGTCACAACTTTGCTTTCACAATGGAACTTCACTGGGAGTTTGTAAAAGTACCCGGCCTCATTTTCAGATTTACAGGTGATGATGATGTTTGGGCATTTATAAATGATACATTGCGAATGGACATTGGTGGAATACACTGGGCATCAAGTGACTCAATAATTGTAGACAACCTCCCGAATCTGATTAATAATCAAAAATATAAGTTTGATTTTTTCTATGCGGAACGTCATACGGATCAATCACATATCCGGATCACAACTAATATCATTACTGCAGAACCAACAACACTGACTTTAAATGCTTTACCTGGCGGAGATTGCGCAGGTGACACTATTATACTGAATGCAAGAGTTACTGATTCAGATGGTGCTGACCGACCAGATATTGCTGACAGCACAAGGTGGCAAATTATTGGTGGCTTAAATCCGGTAACCGCGCTATCCCCCAATACAGGAAGTACTGTTTCATTCAGACCTACTGAAGCTTACGACACTGCAGTAATCCGAGGCTCATTGACGTACAAAGGAGTTACTGTCCCACCAGAGACATTGAAGATTTATGTTCGCGCTTGTCATCCCCACCATCTGGTAATAGAAAATTCTCCAAACCCGACAGGATCAGCGCTCCGGGATGATAATCCACTTGCAGTATTAAGGATTCCTTCGGACAGTACATCCGGAAGAGCTTATGCAGTAGTTCGTGATACATTTGGTAATTTTGTTGGCGCTTCAGATTCAACCTCATGGAGTATTATTCGTGGAGCTTCCACCATTATCAGAAGTGTAGCAGTTGGTGTCGTTAGTCAGGGTCAAGGAGTTGTTACCAAAGAAGGGCCTCCCGGCGAAGGCGAAGTCGCAGCTCAGAGCTTAAGATATACAGGGTTGAAATTCAAGGATTCTGTACTTGTTGTTGTTGATAGTATTAACTATCTTTCTTTACGAATAACAAACAGTGCGAGATCACCAATAACTGGGCTCACAATGCAAGCTCATGACAGTACATTGCTTGTTGTTCAAGGATTACGTTCTTATGACTCCAGATGGGTAGATGTTCCGGGTAACTGGGAGATGTCCACCAATCTCACGTCCAGGATCCCTCCCCCATCAGGTACAATCAGTTGGAATTTCTCCCCCCAGGATACAGCTACTAATGGGACTATAACTGTTCGATTTCAAGGAAAAAATACCTCAATACGAGTAGATGTTACACCTGGAGCTCCTGGAATTTTAAAACTATTCCCAACTTTAACAGGTGGAACGGAATATCCGCAACCCATAACAATTGATGATAATAGACCTGCTGGAACTTCAATACCGATTTTTGCGAGAATATATGATCGAAATGGTATTCAATTGACACGATACAACGTTACCACAGCTCCAATAACCTGGAGCATTCAGGAAATCAGCGGCACACCACCAACCGGAACACTACAAGGTCCCGGTGGTAACCAGAATGCACTGCTACCAACGCGTGCATATAATGTCGTACAGGTAAAAGCCACATTCAATGAGGGAGGTAATATATTCTCTGATTCAGTGTGGTTCAGGATTATCCCCGGTCCGGCACATCATATTACTACACAAAACGATACTGCAACAATCACAGGGTGGGCTGATGTTCCATCTTTGAGTTTTGGCCCGCGAGATACTACACGATTACTTTACCCTATTATCCGGGATGTGTATGATAACTATATTGCTAGAGCAGAACTTGCAACCTGGTCAAGCCGAGATACCAGTATTGCAACCGCAGTAGCTACAACGAGGATTTTTCTTGGTGAAGGTAAAGTCACTCGTATTGCAGATTCCACAAAAGAGACATGGATCGATGTTTACAACAGCACAAAAACCTTACACGACTCCGTACGCATTCAGGTTTCCTCAATTACCTATGACAGCCTTCAGATTTACATCCTTAACGGCGGGATGCGTATTGTTGATACCATTACAGTCAGAACAGATACTAACCAGATCGTATATGCACGCGGAAAGAGATCAGATGGAAGGGGATGGGATGATATCGCTGTAAAATGGAACATTGTTCCCGGACTTGCTGTAACCGGTACACCACCAGGCTTGAGTCAGAACTGGAATGTGATCCCCCAAACACAGGATACCGGCAAAATTTACATTACCAACCCGGGATCAGTGTCTGACACCATTGTTGCTATTTTCACCTCCGGGTTGCCGAACAGTGTCGCGATCTACAAAAGTCTTGGTAATCCATCACTGCCAACTGTCCAACCCTATGTGGTACCACCATATTCAGATACATTAACAGCAGGAACCACCTACCCCTTCATTGCTAAAATATTTGATAAGAACAATGTCTGGCTCTCAAAATATGAAAATAATACTGCAACAGAATCTCTCTTCTCCTGGCAGATAACACGAATTTCAGGTGAGACATCAGTTGACACGCTCGATAAAAAGACCGGTTCATTTATCACATTTTCACCTAAGAAAGCGTATATAACATACCAGATTACCGCTGTTTTTCAGGAAAATGGTCGTACAATTCCAACTTCTGTCAATGTTTATGTGAAACCTGGTCCTGTTGACCACCTGGTGATTGAAGGTTCACCAACACCTACCGGACGTGCGCGAAACTATGACTCACCGCTTAACGGCCTCTCATTTGGTGAGAAGGACACATTTCAAACTGCCTTTGCAATCCTGCGTGATGCAGACCAGAATTTTGTCAGTCCTTCTCTAAGCACCGGTTGGCAGAGTCTGAATGAACTCTTGTTTACTGCAGCTGAAGGAGTCGCAGTTCTGGGAGAAGGACAAATTCGCCGAATTGGCGAAACAGGAGAAACTGACATAATTGCGTGGAACCGAATGAACACTGCACTCAGAGATACACTCAGAGTTCGTGCCACTGATTTCTCTTATGACTCGTTAAGAATTGTTGTCAAGGATTCAATCAGAATTACTGAACTTATAATGCCATCAACCGAAGACACGCTATTACAGGTGCTCGGGTTGCGCTCTTTTGATAAAAAGTGGGTTCCGGTTTTAGCAGACTGGACATATACATCAACCGGCGGTAATCAGACTCACCCGGGCGAGAAGGACTGGCTTTTCGCACCAGGTGATACCGGTTCAGGAAAAATCACAGTAACACTCGGAACTGCAGTCCCCTACTCGGTCAATGTGATGATTACGCCAGGTCCTGCAAACAGTCTTTCTTTATATCCGAAACGTGGGGCTGTAACAGCTGCAAATGTTGCCTACCCCAACCCGACAACAAAAATTACAGCAGTTGCAGGCAAGAACTTTCCTCTTGCTGCGAAAATTTTTGACCAGAAAAATGTATGGTTAAGTGAATATGAATCTGCTCCCAAAAATGCATTGATCACCTGGTCGAAAATTGAGATGGTTGGATATGATTCAACAGGTGTTTTCAAATCCACTGGCAATTCAACTGCACAGGGTGATTCGGTATCATTTTTCCCCATTAAAGCGTATCAGCAGGTTTACATTGTAGCTAAGCTGACCGAAAATGGACGGGAGTTTATAGATACCGTTCTGCTTGATATCGTTGCAGGCGACCCAAGAGGGCTGTTCATTGAAGCCAGCTCTAACTGGCAGGCGAGTCCAAATAAACCGAACCCTGTAGATACAATAAGGATTCTGGGTAATATGACAAATACTCCAACTTACGCAATACTACGTGACTCACTTGGGAATTTTGCACGTTACTCAACGAAAACTACCTGGGATGTAGTGAATAATGATACCACCGTCTCTGTCTGGAATGGTGTAACTGCTATCGGTGAAGGTATTATCAGCAGAAATGACTCTTCAGGATTTGCGAAGGTATTTGCTGTAGACTCCATGGGTTTGCGCGATACAGTTGCGGTTGTCCTGAGGGCATATTATTATCTTAAACTGCGAATTCTTGTGGATTTTGACCCAACCCCCGATTCGCTGACAATGCCAACCACTGCAGATACAACCTTACGGGTCCAGGGATTGCGTTCTGATACTACCATTTGGGAGTATGTTGATGATGCAGTATGGGAAATCAGTCCAAATCTTAAAGTTACACCGATAGCGCCAGTCGGAAGACTATGGCGATTCTCTCCATCAGATACAGGTGCGGGATTTATTCGGGTCACACAAAATAACCGCGTAATTCCTGCAAACGATACATTACCCGACACCCTCTGGGTTCACTTCATCCCTGGACCTCCATCAGAAATCCGGATTAAAATTATCACTCCACCGGCACAGCGTATTGCCGGTCAACAGATTCAGTTGCTTGTTGAGTTATTCAATGAGGATGGTAAACTCAAAGGTCCATGGGATTTCACCTCTGCCAAATATACTGATATCCTTCCTGATGGAGGTCGACCGAAGCCATTTGTGCTGATAGGAACAGACACACTCTTCCTTGGAGATATTGGTAAAGAAACGTTCATCGATGGTGTCGATACTGTGCCATTAGTACTGTATTATGCACCATGGAACAAGGACAGTTTGCATCAAATAACAGTTACCCTTGATGGTCTCATGGCGGTTACCAAACCTTTTGAACTACTTGCTACCGATTTACATCACCTCAAACTTGAACGAACGGAGCAGTATGTTTCACCTGTTGGCGACACACTTCTTGTGCGAACCACTGATGACCTTTTGCAGTTAGTCTCCATCGGGTATGATATCTACGGTAACCGTCGTGGAAAAGAAAACTCCAACTGGGATACCGATTCCACCTTGCATAAGATCACCGGAACATCACAGAATACCCCGCAGATTGTCTACTACCTCTCGGGTGTTAAGGATAATGAGTTTGGAAATATTATCGCAGGAGCAACGAAAAACACCTCAATCACAACGAGCGTTTTTATCAAGCTCATGGGACCTGCCATCAAGCTGAAATCATCTACTACCCAGGACGTTGACGGGGATGGATATCTCGACAGACTGGTGTTGAAATTTGATCGTCCTGTCACCATACCGGTGGGTACTGATCCCAGTTTCATTATCAAGTACGGAAGCATCTATTTTGATTATGACAGTATTGGAATGGATCCAGGCAGAACGGACAGTGTCATAGTAATTTACCTGAAAGAAACTATCGGAGATTCATCCGCTCAAACCGGATGGAAACCAGTTGTCAACTTTGATGGTAATATAGAACTTGGCCTTGATTCCATACTGAATCATACCAGTATTGATGGTGCCGGACCGGTCATAACCAGAGTAACAGATAAAATAGTTTCGAGTACCGATCGCAAACTTGATGTGGTAACAGTAACATTCAGTGAACCGATCCAGCGATTTGATAACATTCCTCTTAAAGCAACTGATATTCCATCACTGCTCTTTTATGTTTGGGAAAAGGATCCGGAAGGGAAGATGTTTCTAAGGGACAGTATCCTCACCGGAATCGACAATATAACATTCGTTAACGACACAACAATAACATTTGTTATGACCAACGGGTATGTTCTTTCTCAATGGAACTACCTCAGTATAAAAACATCTAAAACAGCAAGTGGTGATACGACATCAATAATTACCGATAAAGCATTGCTCAATGGATTGTTAAACCCCAATTATCCTAATAGTGATAACATACAGGTAAAAGTTGTGATTATCGGTGATCCTGATCATCAACTGAAAATATATCCTAACCCGGCAAGTGCGGATGGCAGATATGTATCTCCGGGCACCATCAGTCTTAAACATGATCCTGGTGCACGCACATTTATTGAAGATGGTGGTGGTGGCGTTATTTTCAGTCTCACATTCATGGTACCGACAGAGTCAGATGTGAAAGTTCGCCTCAAGATGAAAGTTTACGATGCAGTCGGTAATCCGGTTATTACTGGTGAAGAGCCCAATATCCTTCTAACGGACAAAAATGGTGCCCGTTTGAATCTTCAACCAGGAATTAACAAAATTGAAGCATACTGGAACCTTTTCAGAAAAGATAAGATTAAGATTGCTCCAGGAATGTATAAACTCATTGAGTATTTCGAATATTACGGTTCACCAAACGCATCGAAATACCACAATGCACGAGGTACCGAGTTGATAGGTGTGCGTCATACTCCTGATGGAAGGTGATAACATCAAGTAATACTCCGAAAATGTTATCTAAAAGGTACGGTCACTTGATCGTACCTTTTTTATTTCCTGGCACTTTGGAATAATAAACTTCTTGTTATCAAATCATCCCTATGGCTATTTTTAAACAACTCTGAAGAAAGAAAACAAGCGAGGCATAATGCATATTTCCGAAATTTTAAAAAGTAATCATCCGGCATTCAGTTTTGAATTTTTCCCCCCTAAAGACCAGGCAGCATCAAATACACTATTCAGCACAATGTCAGAGTTAATGCCTCTGCATCCGGCTTATGTGAGTGTAACGTATGGTGCCGGTGGTTCTACCAGAGATTTGACACATGACCTTGTTTTGCGTATTCAACGGGAAACCAATTTAACAGTTATTTCCCATCTTACCTGTGTCGGGTCATCAAAAGAGGAGATACGATCGATACTGGAGCAGTATCAGCAAAATGGAATTTCCAACATTATGGCATTGCGCGGTGACCCGCCAAAAAACAATCCATCATTCGTCCAACACCCCGACGGGTTTGCACATGCAGCAGAACTGGTCGCATTCATAAAAAAGTATTTCCCGAAAATGGGGATTGGAGTTGCCGGGTACCCTGAAGGTCACCCCGAAACACCAAACCGACTTCTTGAGATCGATTACCTTAAACAGAAAGTCGATGCTGGTGCGGACTATATCTGTACACAACTTTTCTTTGACAATAGGGATTTTTACGATTTCTGTGAAAGATGTGAAATTGCCGGAATTAACATTCCCATTTTAGCCGGTATTATGCCGATCACATCAAGTAAAGGTATGAAACGAATGGCAGAGCTCGCGTCAGGGACGCGCTATCCGGCGCGATTACTTAAAGCTCTAAGGCGTGCAGAAGATGAAAACCATTTTGAAAAAGTCGGAATTCACTGGGCAACAGAACAGGTTCGGGATCTTCTTGATAACGGTATTAAAGGGATCCACTTCTACACCCTGAACCGATCCAATGCCACATTAAAGATCTATGATTCACTTGGTGTTACCCGTTCGTCAAGTCTGTCAGTATGATATAAAAAGGGCAGGATATTAATCCTGCCCGCAAATTTCATTCGTATGATTTCGTTTCCTTAGTTTTTTTCTTTTCCTTTTTTTCTTTCACACTCAGCTTCGGTTTGTTAGACTTGGTGACACCTTTGTCCTTACTCTTCGACATAAATGACTCCTTTTAAAGTAATCGTACGATGTATCTTAACTCCATTTACTCAAAATGGGTACCTGCTTCTATTATATAGAGTTAGTACTCTTTAATCCTAAAATAATTTTATTCAGTCGACAATACAAAACTGAAAGATACAAATTCTTTAAGCATTTCCCCGCAGCTCCATTTAAAATCATTAAAAGCTTATTATTGACTATTAATATCAACTCTCATCATCAGCACCGGCCAGTATCCGGAAAGGTGTTTTGCCATATAGTTTGCACCTTTATTAACTGCATACCCTGCGGCACTGACAGCTCCGGCAAAACGTGTTGGATAATCCATTAGCAGCTGATATACGCCTTCACCCCCATCGATTCACCACCCCATTGGGGCTTCTTTCTTATTGCAGTATTTGCATATGCAGTATCACCGGAGATCCGTTACCGAAGAGCATTTTGATAAACAGCGGCGCAATCACGTGCCAGCGGCATAAATGTTTCACCATGCGGGCAGACATTTCCGCAACATACAGTATCCTGTGGATTTGGAGTATAGGTCTTCAGAGCGTATGAGTTGGAATACCAGCACTGCAATACCAATCATAAGGAGGGATCGACCATTACAGTTACTATTATAAATATAATGGTATCACCACAACAAAAACCATTATCATCCTCTTTCCACCTCACCTGTTTCATTGTATTTTTAGTCTCTTAACTTTCAAATTGTCGGGAATTGTATGAAAAAAACAGTCCTTTATGAAAAACACCTCGCTTTAAACGCAAAAATGAGCCCTTTTGGTGGCTATGAGATGCCGATCCAGTATGAGGGGATCATCAAAGAACATCAGGTCGTACGCAACAATGTAGGGATGTTTGATACCTGCCACATGGGCGAGTTCATCATTTGTGGGGAAAGCGCAATTGCAGATCTTGAAAAGATTGTCAGCTGCCAGGTTGCCACAATCAAGCAGGGACAGTGTAAATACGGTTTTATCTGCAATGAAGCTGGTGGTGTCATTGATGATCAGATTCTGTATCGTCAGGGTGAAACAGAATTCATGATGGTAGTGAATGCATCAACCGAACCCAATGATTTTAAATGGATTAAAGAGCATCTTTCAAGCACTTCCGAAATCATAAATATTTCAGAAACTACAGCAAAACTGGATATTCAGGGGCCAAATTCTTTAAAGGTACTGTCTAAAATTCTCAAAGATCCAATCGTTTCCCTTCCCTACTATACGTTCATGAACAACTTCTACCAGGATGAAAAAATTATTGTCAGCCGAACAGGTTACACCGGTGAACTTGGGTATGAAATTTATTGTTCCACTGATTTGATTTTAGTTCTCTGGGATGAGTTACTGAATGCCGGTGTCGTACCTGCGGGGTTAGGTGCACGGGACACCTTGCGGCTTGAAATGGGATACCCGCTCTATGGTCATGAACTTGATGAAGAAACTAATGCAGCCGAGAGTGGATTCAGTAAGGCAATTGGTGACAAGAGTTTTATTGGATCGAGCACCGTAACTGACAGCGCCCTTAAAAAGATTTTACTGACAGGGTTCCTTCTTGATGGACGCAGAAGCGCTCGTCATGGAGATACTATTTTAGATACAGCAGGTAATGTGATTGGTCGGGTTACCAGTGGCAGTTTCTGCCCATCACTTAATGCTGCTTGTGCATTGGGATACATCCCTGCACCAGTTTCACAGGAGGGTTTCAGGGTAGTGATCAAAACTGAACGAAGTGAGATTTCTGCAACGGTCACATCACTTCCGTTCTACAAAGATGCAACAGGTCGGAAAAAACCATCCGATTTCATTTAATTACTAATCTCGCATGAAAAAACTTTTAAAATACACTTACACAGCACATTCTATTTCATTGCAGACCATTGGCGATT
Organism: Chitinispirillaceae bacterium; assembly: GCA_050301235.1. GTDB lineage: Bacteria > Fibrobacterota > Chitinivibrionia > Chitinivibrionales > Chitinispirillaceae > JAFGIN01. The sequence continues at coordinate 12,641 of JBNKZD010000298.1, forward strand.
GAAATAACGCTGGTGCGAAAGGAGTTTCAATATGGTACCGGTTGATCGTAAGTATGCAAAAACACATGAATGGGTCAAAATTGAAGGGGAAGTGGCAACCGTTGGGATTACCGATCATGCACAGGATTCTCTTGGTGATATTACCTTTGTTGATCTTCCAAAAATTGGTACTCAGGTTCGTGGTGGAAGTGAATGCGCTGTTATTGAATCCGTGAAAGCAGCCGGTGATCTTTACGCTCCGGTCGGTGGCAAAGTTTCTGAAGTCAATGAAGCACTCGAAACCGCTCCTGAAAAGATCAATACTGATCCTTATAGTGAGGGCTGGATTATAAAAATTGAAAATTTCAATAAAGCAGATCTTGATAACTTGTTTGATGCTGCTGGCTACGAAAAATTTCTGGAGACTGAAGAATGAGTTATATCTCGACAACTGAGGGTCAGAAAAAGGAGATGCTTGATGTCTGTGGTGCCAGCTCAATTAAAGAGCTGTTCTCGGATATCACCGAAGAACTCCGGCCTAAATCGTTCTCTCTCCCCAAAGGTAAATCAGAATTTGAAACCCATGCATTCTTTCAGCAGCTGGCAGAAAAAAACTTTTCACATCTGATAAATTTCCTTGGTGGCGGTTTTTACGATCACTATATTCCGGCTGCAATCGATGCGATTGTTTCGCGAAGCGAATTTTACACAGCATATACCCCTTATCAGCCAGAGCTGTCACAGGGAACCCTGCAGGCGATTTACGAGTATCAGTCAGATATCTGCCGTCTTACAGGCCTTGACATTTCAAATGCATCACTGTACGATGGCGGAACAGCGCTCTATGAAGCCTGCCAGATGGCAATCAGTGCTACCGGTCGGCGTAAAATTGTCATGGATGGTGGTGTCAATCCAATCTACCGGAAAATGATTCTTTCTTATGCAGCAAACCTTTCAATAGAGTTTATTGACGTTCCGGTATCACATGGTCAGAGTGACCGCGAAACCCTGCTCAAAGCACTCGATGAAAATACTGCGGTGGTACTTCTTCAGAACCCCAACTTTTTCGGAGTTATCGACGATCATTCCGACATTGTAAACCAGTGTCACGCAAAAGGGATTCTTGCAGCACAATCTGTCTATCCGATCGCAATGGCCCTGCTTAAATCACCAGGCGATCAGGGCTTTGATATTGCAACAGGTGAAGGTCAATCGCTTGGTCTGCCACTCACATTTGGCGGCCCTTATCTTGGGTTCATTGCAGCTAAAAAAGACCTGGCAAGAAAGATGCCCGGAAGAATTGTTGCCCGCACTACAGATACTCAGAACCGTGAAGGGTTTGTCCTTTCATTGCAGGCACGTGAACAACATATACGAAGAGAAAAAGCGACTTCAAATATCTGCTCCAATGAAGCGCTCTGCGCTTTACGTGCACACATTTATCTGAGCCTTATTGGCAAGGAAGGATTCAAAGAAGTCGCATCACTTTGTTACAATAAAGCTCACTACGCCAAAGAACGAATAAAGATGATCCCCGGTGTCGAAGTGATGGAAACATCACCGACATTCAACGAGTTCACGGTAAAATTACCCATGGATGCTGGTGAATGTGTCGGAAGATTGATCGATCTGGGGTTTGCAGCCGGTTTTCCACTGGGTCGTTATTACAAAGGTATGGAAAATTACCTTCTGATTGCCGTAACCGAGAAACGTACCAAATTTGAAATCGGGAAGCTTGCTGAAGCACTGGAGGCTGTACTATGTCAATAATCTTTAAAAAATCAGTACCCGGTCGCAGGGGTGTCAGCATGCCCGAATGCGATGTGCCTGTTCGTGCATCTATTAATCAGAAATATCTCCGTACTGAAGATGCACCTCTTTGTGAATTGAGTGAACTGGATGTTGTTCGCCACTTCACGGCACTTTCAAGAAAGAACTATGGTGTCGATACCAATTTCTATCCACTTGGCTCATGTACGATGAAATACAACCCGAAAATCACCGAAAAGATTGCATCTCTGGAAGGGTTTTCATCACTGCATCCGCTGCTTCCCCAGCTTCGACGGGGTGGTTCACTTACGCAGGGTGCACTCAGTGTAATTTACGAGCTGGAACAATTGCTTTGTGAAATAACCGGTATGGATGCTTTTACAACTCATCCGATGGCTGGTGCACATGGTGAACTCACCGGCATGATGCTTATTGCTGCATACCATAAGCACAAAGGTAACAGGAAAAATGTAGTCCTTATTCCCGATGAAGCACATGGAACAAATCCATCAAGTGCAGCAATTGCCGGTTTTGAAGTGAGAGCGGTTCCGACATCAGAAAATGGGCGAATCAATCCGGAAAAACTGATTCCTTTAATTGACGAGACTACTGCTGCAATTATGATGACTAACCCCAACACACTTGGGCTGTTCAATCCCGACGTCAAAAAAATCGCTGATGCAGCGCATGCTTTTGATGCAATGCTCTATTATGATGGCGCAAACCTTAATGCTATTATGGGAAAATTCCGTCCCGGGGATGCTGATTTTGATGTGATGCATGTCAATCTTCACAAGACATTCGCAACACCGCACGGTGGTGGTGGTCCGGGTGCCGGCCCTGTTGGAGTTAAAAAACACCTTGAACGGTTCCTGCCAATCTCCCGAGTAGCGAAAAGAACCGATGGAACGTATGCTCTGGAGTACAATTATCCGGATTCAATCGGATATATTTCACCGTTCTATGGTAACTTTTCAGTCTGTTTAAAAGCATATGCATACATTTTGCAGCTTGGCGCTCAGGGACTTATCGATGTCAGCGAACATGCGGTTTTGAATGCGAATTACGTTCTTAATTCTCTCAAACAGGATTATGATGTACCCTATCCTGGTATCTGCATGCACGAATGTGTGTTCAGTGCACGCAAACAGACAGAAAAAGGAGTACACGCGCTCGATATCGCAAAAGCACTGATCGATAGAGGGATGCACCCTCCGACAGTGTATTTCCCGCTTATCGTAAAAGAAGCCATGATGGTTGAGCCGACGGAAACTGAAAGTAAGGAAACACTGGATCTGTTTATCGCGGCAATGAAAGAAATTGCACAAAAAGCTGAATCAGAACCGCAGATCTTTGCAGAATTTCCGAAAACAACACCGGTTTCACGGCTTGATGAAACCAAAGCTGTAAAAAATATGGATTTTTGTTACAAAGTTTAAACATTATATGCAGGTTTTTCTACTATATTAACAGAAAGTTGCATTTAATAAAAATATTTATTATACTATATAATATAGCCTTCTCTCATTGAAGGTATCTATTAAAAAGGAGCCAATTTATGCGTTTAATTCTCACATCTATGATTATCGTGATTGCGTCGTTTTCACTATTTGCACAAAAATATGTCACTCCCAAAGAAGAGACCGGTCTCTATAAAAACGAAACTCGACAGGTCTATGAGGAGCCCATTCAAACTGTTGGTCCTAATGATCGACTTACCGTTATCCAGACTAAAAACCGCCACTACAAAGTAAAAACAGCTGCAGGCGATGAAGGATGGGTTGAAAAAAGACTGGTAGCAGCTACCGGTAAGAGCAAAACATTCGTGTTCGATAACGCAGAAGTTATTGGTTACCTCGACAATCCGACACCGGTATACATTATCGATACCGATGATCCAAATGCCGACCCGATCAATCTCGATCGTTCATTCAAAGATGCTCTCAGAGAAAACGTAGACAAAGAAACTATCGAACGTCAGACCAAATAACTCCGTTCGTAACCATATCACAAAAAAAAAGGAGAAACTTTCGTTTCTCCTTTTTTATTTGTGGCTTTTCTTCTTTTCTTGAAACCTTAGTATCTGTCCCAACCTTAGTAGTAACGATTAAACACCAGAACCAACCTTTTTACATTGGTTTTAACAAATACTAAGGTTTTTCGCGTTATTTACAAAACTCAATTACACGCTACCAGAAAAAACCTTACTTGAAGGTCTCCTCTTCCTTCTTTTTCATCAGCAAACGCCAGATTTTGTCAACCAGTTCCCTGCCGCTGAATGGCTTGACAATAAAATCATCTGCGCCACTTGCAAAGCATTTCTGGATTTCAGCATTCTGTGTACCTGCGGAGAAAAATGCTATCGGCGTATCGCGTGTTTCATCCTGGGTGCGCAATAACCTGCATATCCGATAGCCATCGAGGCCTGGCAGGTAGGAATCCATAAGAATTACTGAGGGGTGCCGCTGAAATGCGAGTGTCAAACCAGTTTCTCCATTTTCAGCAACGAGCACTTCAAAAGCAGTTTCAAGTACCATTCGGGCGATTTCAACCGCTTCACGATCATTATCAATAAAAAGTATTGTGGGTTTTTCGTTTATATCAACTGCAACCGTATCACCTTCATTATTACTATCATTCCGCTCGATTACCAGCGATTTTGTTTCATCATCATCCCAGCTGATCTCAGAATGCTGTGGCAGAACGATGTGGAATTCACTTCCTGGAAAAGCATTCTCCCGGATGCCTTCACTTTCAACCCAGATTCTTCCACCATGCCGCTCAATGATACCTTTGACAATAGACAATCCAAGCCCGGTACCTCCCCCCATAAATTTGGTAGCATCAGTGCTGTGCCGGTTCGCATTGCCAACCTCATAGAAGGGATCAAATATATTTTTTTGTTCGCACTTATCAATACCGATTCCGTAATCCTTGATCGATATATGAATCCTTTCGGATGATTCGGGATAGATCGATACTTCAACCCTTGACCCATCAGGTGAATATTTTATCGCATTACTGAACAGATTAGTGAACACCTGCTGCATTCTCATTTTGTCACCATAAAATAAAGGCATCCCCTCCTTAGCTTTACAGCTGAATGAGATACTCCGTTTCAAGGTAAACTGAGCAAGCTCCTCGATACAGTCGCTGGCAACTGCACCAAGATCGATAAATTCCGGCTTGAGTTTCAATCGTTTCTGCTCAATACGGGTAACATCAAGAATATTGTTTACGACACGATGAAGACGATCGGCGGCACGATTGATACTCTCAATCATTCTGTAAACACCGCTGTCAATTTTTTCTTTCATATTGTCAATAATAATATCCGAATACCCTTTGATGGAGGTAAGAGGCGTTTTTAGCTCATGTGAAGCGATACTGAGAAAATTTGATTTCATCTCTGATAATTTCTTCAACTCTGCATTGGAGCGTATCAATTCAGAGTTCATTTTAGCCATCTCAATGTTCTTTTTCTCAATCTGATCATGCACCTGAATCTCAGGGGTTACATCCCGGAAAACAATTGCAACATAACTACTGTTTTCACTCTCACCAGCATCGATCAGAAATGAATGAACACGAAAAACCAGCTTCGATCCGGATGCAGGTTCCAGGATAATTGTCGTCTCATCCAGTTCCCCATCACGCATAAAATCAAAAAGTTCAATAAATGGTGGCTGGGCATTGTGTTCATTCATGAAATCTATTATCGAACTACCCGCAATTGCACCTGCTGAAGTATTAAACATTCCATCACTGAACGAATTTGAATATCGAATCTGCCCACCAAGAGTTGTAACGAAAATGGTTACAGGTACACGATCAAGAACATTGGCTAATAAAACCGGATCTTTTTGCATATCTATCTGGCTCTGAATATTCTGCGATTTAAATTGTTTTTTCTGTTTCTGATAGTTCGTCTATATATTGTATCATCATATCCACAGTTTTTACAAACTCATCGAAACATTTCTCAAATTCTCCTGATTTGTTCTTTTTGAGGTATACATCAGACAGCACTGATGACCCAATCCCGAATATATCTTCAATTGATGAAATTATCTCTGATTTGGCATTTGGAATCTTACGATCATTTAAAACAAGTATCGCCCGCATCAGTGGTATCAAACGTCGAATCGATGCATCAAGAACATGTATAAGGTCGTTTTTCCGTCCTGCCGCCTTGATGAACGCGGTTTTTAAATGAACCGCAATTCCTTTCAGGTCACGTTCGCACTGAAGTCGTATATTTTCGCGGGTAATGGGCAGATTTTTGATAACATCATCACCAAAAAGCACCTTGTAGCTGCTTTGTATATTGACAAATTCAATCGGATACGAATCCAGTGATGTTTTGATATAGTGTGGTGTCATAAAGAATGGAATCGTCACACCCCGTTTAGACCAGCGATTGCACACATCGAAACATCTTTTAAGAACAGTGGTTCCGGAATCAGTCAGAACAACAAGCAGATTGACATCTGATTTACCTGGAATAAATTCATGCGATAAAGCGCTCCCATACATGATCACACTATGAAGATTATCGCCGAATGCTGCTTTATAATCAGCGATCAGTTCATCCACAATCAGATTTGGATTTTTAATCCGCATTTTAGTGTATTCCCCTGTCGTTTAACATAGATAGCGCGCCCGCACAACAGCTGGCTCATCCTATGTGCAGTTTCTGTATCTCTTTTGAATAGCTTTCAGCGGCAGAAAAATTTTCTTCTTTAATTGAAGCTATTTTTTTTGCATACAACTCCAGTAATTTGTAATCATTAGTACCAAGTTCATTCTTATTGCCTATAATTTTTACAATGGCTTCGACATCCTCCTGAAACTGATACCCTTTCATGAAAGCGCGAAATTGCTGCTCAGCATTAGTAAACGAGCGCTGTTCCTTGCGCCAGTAAAGCATATTGGGGATAAATTCTTTCAGCAATCGCTCCTCAGCATTGACACCTGGAGTTTTTATTGTCTGACTTCCAGATGGGACCCCGGTTTGTTCAATTTGATTTATGAGATGTTCTATTTCATTACGTACCTGCTGATGTTCCTGTTCACGGTAACGTGCCTGATACAGAATAGGCAACGCATTTACACTGAGGACTGCATTTCCGACATTTTTAAAAATCCCAGTAAAAAAGACATCCCCTTCTTCATCGAGGATCTCCTGTTCGGAATGAAACGGTACAATTTTAGCGGGTGTAGGTATGAACTCTTCCAGCTCACCCATATTCTCAAGGCGTTCCTTCAGCTTCTGGGGATCAAGTGCAGATTCGATTCCATTCATCTTTTCAAGAAGTTGCGACAACCCCTCTTCCATGCTTTCTTCAGATGATATTCCCATCTCGGATTTCAGAAAATCTTTTAAATTGCTCTGTTCTTTAAAATTCCCCTGAGCTACCAATAACCCGTTATGCACCATTGAAGAGATCGGATGCTTAAGAGACATAAGATCTGATGGGTCAATGTCAATTTGAGCATAGACCGTCACTTTTCCATGAAGATGGAATGGATTACCTTTTTTCTGTTCAAGATTTAAAATCATTCGTTATCTCCACGTATTCTCGAATTACCAGCACCGGATGCCAGCATTGCGCGAAACATTACAATTGTAGATAAAAATATCAGTACATGCCAGATCCAGCTTACCTTTACACCAGATATTGATGTCAGGACAGAACCTACAGTAATAGGCGTTATAGCAAAAAAAGCTACCTTAAAATGTTGCAGAAACGTTTTTGTCCTGTCGATGCGGAAAAAGAACGCGGCAATACTTAAAAATGAAATACTGAATGTGAGCAACAGTACTGTCATAAATAATTTCGGCATTAAAAACTGTAAAAAGAAATAGAGAGAATACCTTTGAATATACTCTGTTATAGCTTGTTTAGTAAAAATTATGTGATCAACATTTGGCAGAAGTTTTGAATAGGGTGCATGTACGATCCAGCTTTTATTCACTACAATGTCTAAATGATCTGCCTTTAATAATACTACGGGAACCTTGATTGAATAGTTTCTGAATGAATTTGTATCGATGATGAACAACGAATCTTCAGTTCCCTGAAGAAGAAGAGGAAACCCCATAAACTGCTCTAAAATTGCGCCCGCACTCCTTACTGAAGGCACATACGGCAACTCTCTTCCGGGATGAAGAACTCCTTTTTTAATCTCCATACCACCAAACACATTCACAATATCATCAACAACGCCCAGTTGGGGATCGGTAAGATAATATACCTGCGCAACAGCAGCAATAAATGCGGTCAAAAGGGCCTGCTTCAAAAAAAATGCAATTATAAACCCTTTTTTAAATATTCTTGCATCTTTATAAAACTGTAAATCAAAAATTGATCTGTGAATAACCAGAAAGAAATTCAAAGTTGGTCGCTTTCGAAGTCAAATGACTCAAATGAAACTGAAAACATAAATCAGTTTTTATGCTCCACACAAAAATTTGACACCTTATTCTAGGTAAAATAGAAAATGCCCGATACAGCTCCAAAATAATTGAGGTATTTCTTTTGGGAGCGCTGAATTAATGTGGATCATCTTTTGCAATAGTTGATCATTATTCAAACTACGTGAAAGTGTAACCATTCAGTAATTTTCTGGAGCCACCCATGGAAAAAAACACCCTGAATAGATTCATTCCACCATTCTCACTTCAAATCCTCAACTTCTATTCTATCTGTACCTGTTCGCAGACTGCACAATCCAATTCGGCAGCGACACCATTTGATGGTTGGCTGATGGTGGGAATAATTGCTGCGGTACTTGCAGGAATAGCATGGGTTTCCATGTTCAGACAAAAAAATCGCGGACCGCTAACAAATGATCAGATTTTGCTCGATCTGAATGATAAACTTGAGAAAGGTTTAATAAGTAAAGATGAGTATGAGCGCAGAAAGAGTAATCTTGATTTGTGATCTTGCTCACTGAGTACAATAATACACAAATACAGTTACTATTTTTTCCTGCGATTTCGTAACGCTTTTTCGATTGTAATTATTGGAAGCACCACCGCTCCAAAAAGAATAGATTCCAGCCATGACTTCATGTCAAGTGGTAGTGAACCGAACAGCGCGTTCATAAATGGCAGATACACAAACCCAGCCTGCAACACGATTAAGATAAAAATACCAGCTAAAATACTTTTATTACTAAATACACCAATACTGAAAATGCTGCGCTGTAAAGAACGACAGTTTAAGAGATAAAAGATCTGTAGAAATACTATCGATGTTACTGCCATTGTCTGAGCTTTTATCAGTGCAACACTGCAGGCTATACCAGCGTTTGTTTCCCTGTTAAATACGTGAATAAATAATCCGAGTCCTGCTCCTGTAATTAAAAGAGCAACAAATACAGTTCTTAACAATACAAACTTGTTAAGCAGTGGTTCTCCTGGTTTGCGTGGCATTCGATTCATAATATCGATCTCTTTTGCTTCAAAAGCAAGCGGCAGGGCGAGTGTTACCGTTGCAACAAGGTTTATCCATAGTATCTGAACTGGTGACATGGGAAATAGCGGAACGTCCCCTGTTATTGGGAAAAAAGCAACTGTCGCCAGAAGAATCAGTGCTTCTCCAAAGTTTGTCGGAAGAACGAAAGCCAGAGATTTAATTAAATTATCATAGACTCTGCGCCCCTCTTCCACGGCAGAAACGATTGTAGCAAAATTATCATCTGTAAGAATTATATCAGCCGCATCCTTCGAGACATCAGTACCAGTAATACCCATTGCAACACCGATATCTGCTCGCTTCAGCGCCGGTGCATCATTGACACCATCTCCGGTCATTGCGACTACTTCACCATTTTTCTGAAGCGCAGTAACAAGTTTCAGCTTGTGTTCCGGTGCAACCCGGGCAAAAATGTTTACAGTAGCAGCCGCTTCAGAAAGTTCACTGTCGTTCATGTGATCAAGCAGCTCGCCAGACAGTGAGCCCTGGGATGAAATGATTTTGAGATCAACACCTATTGCCGCAGCAGTCGCCTGGTGATCACCGGTGATCATTTTGACAGTGATACCTGCAGTATGACACATACCAATAGCTGCTTTTACCTCTTCACGAGGAGGATCGATCATGGCCTGAAGTCCGATAAAACTCAGATCTCCCTGGACATCATCAAATCCAATTTCTGATGTAGTTTCACTGACCTCCCTTTTTGCAAAAGCAAGAACGCGTTTACCATACTGTGTAAAATTTTGGACTGCCTGAACTACCGTATCCTCTGCTCCAGTCTCAAACTTACAACGACCAATCACTATTTCGGGTGCCCCCTTAAGATAGATGATTTTCCCGGAATCTTTTTTGTGGCAGGTTGCCATGAATTTGTGATCAGATTCAAATGGAATAGCGCCAATTCGAGGATGTTCTTTTCTTATTTGTTCTGACAGCAGCCCTGCTTTTTGTGCAGATGTTAACAGTGCCCCTTCAGTAGGATCCCCCTCGATTACCCATCGCCCATTTTTATTACGCAGATAAGCATCATTACACAAAATACCTGCAGTGAATAATTCTTTCAGATCTGCTGGTAAATCGGTGTATTCTAACCCTTCTATAAGTAATTTTCCGGCAGGATCATATCCGGTTCCGATGAAATCCCCTGTATTCTGTAATGTCCATACACTCCTGACAGTCATTTCATTTTTCGTAATCGTTCCAGTCTTATCAGAACAGATAACTGTCGTACTTCCAAGGGTCTCCACTGCAGGAAGATGCCGAATGGCAGCTTTACGGTTCGCCATGCGTCGCACACCAATTGCAAGGGCGATGGTTATAATCGCCGGAATACCCTCCGGAATCGCCGCTACAGCAAGTGTTATCGAAGCCAGAATAGCATCTGCAACCGGATACCCTCGTAAAAGCGCTACTCCAAAAAGTGCAGCGCCTACAAAAAGAATTGTATAAGTTAAGAACAGGGCAACACGTGCGATAGAGCGTGTCAAGGGAGTTTCAGGATTTTGAGTCTCTATCAGCATTGTATTGATCTTTCCAAGTTCGGTTGCAGTTCCGGTTTGTATCACAACTCCCCGGGCAGTACCTGAAGCAACGGTGGTCCCGCTGAACGCGATATTCTTTCTATCACCCAGTGAAACCTCTTCTGAAATGGCGTCTGCTGTTTTTTCTGATGGCACTGATTCACCTGTCAATGCAGCTTCAATGACTTTCAGGTTGAATACTTCAAAAAGGCGAATATCAGCAGGTATTTTATCACCGGACTGAAGTAAAATGATATCACCCGGAACAAGTTGTGAAGATTGCACTGTCTGGGGGTGTCCATCCCTAATCACGACAGCGGTATCGGGGACCATCATTTTTAAAGCTGCAATTTCTTTACTTGATCGGTACTCCTGAAAAAAACCGATAAGTGCGTTTATAATGACTACTCCAAATACAACGAATCCATCAGTAATTTTCCCCATTGCAACCGCAAGGATGGATGATCCTATCAGGACGTAAATAAGTGGATTTTGAATTTGGCGGAAAAAGAATATCCAGAGTGTTTCACTGCTTTTTTCGGGCAGCTGATTCGGACCAGATGTTTCTAATCGAAAATGGGCTTCGGAACTGCTGATGCCATGTACTGAAGTCTCCAACTCTGTAAAAATTTCTTCGATACCCTTTTGATACCAGGCGAGCTTCACAGTGTCCATTTCTGCTCCAAACGGGATAATCACATAAGACTTGAAGAGATCCTATTCCCATTCATGCCATTTTTATTCCAAGTTTTTGATAGTAGGATGAAGCAGTTTTTAAAAAAAATTGGGATTTTCGCAGTACCAATTCGGTAAGTGTTTCGACCAAAATGTGTCTGTTTAAACCGGAACTGCCGGGCGTGTGTCCAGGACTGAAAACGCACAAGCTATAAAAATCGAACTTTACCTGTTATCGGAAAAAAAACGACTGTCGCCAGAAGAATTAGCGCTCACAAAAGTTTGTACAATAATTTTAAACACGAAGCTAATGTGACACAAGTGAATATCTTTTCTTACGTCCTTCCATAAGTGTTTTTTTAACACTAATTTGTTCATATTTATAAGGATCGTCGTCTTTAACAAGTGCCTGAAGTTGTGCGGTGTATTCCGCTGAAAGCGTTGCCGCTGTAGCGGAATCGAACGGAACGGTATGCAAAAAAGTTTCCCATCCGGAAACAATACGTTCACGACTCTCCCCAAGTGTCGGAATATTTCTGCTTAATTCATTTGCAAGAGCAAATGATGGATATCCAAAATGGTCTGAGGAATATAACGGTTTTTCAGTGCGATACTCATAATAATTGTTCCTCGAATGAAATGTATATTCATCAGCAAAATTACCTGCTGCTTCAGTTGGATTATTCAGTTTTAAATTTACCAACCCTTTATACAAAGCGTATTCGGACCGCTTCCCTTGCTTTATTCTGTCAAGCCCCTGTTCCAGTCGACCGGCTGCGATATCTAACATTCCTCTAAGCGCGACCATTTCATCACTGACCTTCCCTCTTGTCCCAACTTCTGTTATCAGACTTTCTGCCATAGCAAATTGTCCATTTCCAATCAGATAATTGACACAGTACTGAAAATCGCGATCCGGATATGCATAGTCTTCATTGTTAATTTGTCCCCATAAGTGTGTACCTTCGTCGTAATTCTGTGAATAAAATTGACAAATCGATTGGGAGACAGCAGAGAAATTGTAACGGTGGCTCAGAGAATCGCGTAAACCCGGATAATCGTTAAACATCGTTACAACAGGATGAAAAAATTTTCCATCAGAACCAGCAGCTTTCATAAGATGATCGAGTGCAATGTGACTGCTAAGTGTATCGAAATAATGTGTTTCGAAATGCAGGTAGTTATTGCTTAACTCAAGTAGACGTTCCCGGATTGATACAGGTAAAGCATCCTTTTTATCTTGCGGATAAGCAAGCACAAGCGTTGACGCCTGCCGTTTCCACGACTTGACAAAATCATTTTGAATATAATCAACCCAGATATCATGAGTTGCCACATCATATGTAACAAACGTCGATAATGTTTCATCATAGCCGAAAATCACAAATACATGCATTGGAACATAAACCATTACAGGAAATCCTGCATCAATACACATTTTGATATCTTCAAGTTCCGCCAGCGGAAGAAAATCGTGACGCAGACCTTTGTTGTATGCAAACCAGGCCTGGTCAACTGTATAAGTCCCCTGGCTCAATCCGGTAATAGCACTCCCAATCTCTCCAGCATTCACCTTCTTTCCCCAATGACGCATGACAAGTGCAAGTGAGTTAGGAACACAATAGGATCCGTGGTAGTTGGTTCGGGTCTCGACACCGGGGAGCACAACCCGTTTTGCTGTTTTGACTGATTTCAACCGCTGCAGAAAATATCCGGCTTTTTTTGTAAGCTCTTCTTTTTTATTATATTTGGCCACCACTCGTCTGAATCCATCCTGTGCAGCCTTCATTTCACCCTTTTTATAATTGAGCATAGCGACTTGAAACTGCATCCATGATGCAGTTTTCTCGTTCGGTTCTTTTGTCAAACCTTTTTCGTAGCAGTATAGGGCCTGCTGTATATGAGTTTGACGTTCAAAAGCTTTGCCAAGGAACAGGAATAAATCTGCAGTACCCCCCAATGAAACAGATAGTACAACAGCAATGGACATTTGTAACAATACAGCATGACCAATCCGTTGGAGTTTCGGTAGTATAGTAGTGGGGGTTGTAATGTAATAGACAAGTAAAATGGACCACCAGGAATTGAATAACACCTGTATTAACACAATAGGACCCAGCACCTCCATGTAATCTTTTCCACTGGCAGATGTAGCCTGGAATGCAGGAAGCAAAATGGTAATCTCAAGTCCGAATGCAAGCGAGAAAAATGCAACGAAGTAACAAGCCAGAGCAGCTAAGACATCTCGTATTTTTGTTGTGTTTCGAAGTCGGACCCAGATAGTTCCCCCAATAAGGCCTGCAATTATACAAAGAAAGCTATACGCAAAGAGAAGCATCAGCGTTTCGCTGTTTTCGGCAGCAACAGGGATATAATTGGAAAACAGCTGATCCATTCCGAGGATATACACAGCTGTACATATCGGTGCGAAAAAGAGCATCAGAACCAAACCAGCTCCAGCTCCAGCAATTTCCCTGGAAAAACCGCTCCTGACCGAAGATGAAGGCTTAGGCGGCGGAGGGAATTTTCTGCTGATATTTCTTACAAAGAAAAAGAGTGTAATTCCTAAAACAGCATGCACTGATTGTATTGTCAGACTTATCCAATACCAGTCAGTTTCCCATAAGGTACAGAGAATCAGAAAAAGCAGACCTGTAGTAAAAATTACGGAAGCGGTGATTACAGCTTGACGAGTTTTACCGCACTGCCTCAGGATCATCCCCGCACATAAACCTGCGGCGATGCCGCCACCAAGCATCGAGGTTACAATCAACCAACCAGGGTTAAGCGGTCGGTTTATGGGGTCTGAAATCGTTTCTGCAATTTGTGTTTCTAAAAGTGCACTGTTCATCTTATTTTCCCTTCGGAATCTAAAATTGTGTCAGGTTCGTTAACGGACAACTGACGTGCCCATCCTGACATCTTTTCAGCTTCATCTCTTTTCCCACACCTGGCAAGAAGTTTCCCATACCGCTCGAAATATTCCGGTCTGTATCTCCGCATTCCAATACAGGTACGGTAATTTGCAAGTGCTTTTCCAGACCTGCCTTTCCATTCTTCAAGAACACCCCTGCAAAAATAGAAATCTGCATCATAACGAACTGAATCGGTTACAATGGTTTGAAATACCGAATCAGCCTCCTGATACCGGTTTACTCTTACCAAGTCTGTTGTCAGTCTCAGTTTCATACTGTAATTAAATGGCATAGCATCACAAAATGAATAGTATGCGGGAATACGGTTTTCGGGAACCCGGTCCCATTCAACAGCCTGGATAATCCAATTGTATCTTTGAAAATTCATACTCAGCTTTACTTCCTTCTTAGCGGTACTCAAACCCGTTTGACGATCTTCTGAGCTGCTGATCGTCAGCAACTTGAAATACCGGGAAAGAATCATTTTGGTCAACGTACCGGAATCACGAGCTGTTTTAAAGCAATACTTGCATGAATCAAGAAATGCGAGGGCTGACCGAGTTGAAAATGAGCTGTCAATAGAACCCAGAACAGGGAATTTTTGAGAGAGAGGGATTGTACTGAGAATTGAATCTGTTTTTTTCTCCCATGCCAGGGCACAGAGATACCCGGCATGATACGGCAGGATATCCCTGACTTTATATGAGGCTTTAACAGCCCATCGCAGAGCATTCTTAGTGTCAGCCATATCAAGATATGAGAGAGATATCAGTGTTGCACGGTAACCATTTGTTACATTATCAAGTTCATCTCCACGTAATTGCACAGCTGCGGCAACAGTGTCTTTTAGATGAGGAGGATATATGACAGCCATCAGCGGTGCTGAATATTTACCTGCTGGTTTCTCCAATGATGAAAGGTCGATATCGCAACGGCTTTCCAAAGCAATCCGTCGAAGGCGTTCTTCATTCCGTCCATGTCCCTCACGCTTCTTTTCCATGATTACATCAGCTTCTCGCCGGGCTTCATTTCTGGTGCGTATGAGGACTTTTGAATAATCGTTGATTTGAAGGGCCGAGCACCCCTCATTGTAACCCCATGCCAGACATACTGATGGATCGATTGGATACATGACAGGGATACCATGATTCAGTAATCCGATGATCACTTCTTTTTCCGCTTTGACTAAAGCGATTTCGTAACCCATTGATCGTGCAGCATCATCGATGTCAAGGAATGTCGAACGACGATTGAGAGTGATGTTCTCATCGGAGCTGGAAAATTTTTTCAATCGCATTTTAATTC
This sequence comes from Chitinispirillaceae bacterium, assembly GCA_050301235.1. Lineage (GTDB taxonomy): Bacteria > Fibrobacterota > Chitinivibrionia > Chitinivibrionales > Chitinispirillaceae > JAFGIN01. The sequence continues at coordinate 28,292 of JBNKZD010000298.1, forward strand.
CCGATTCGGAAACACTGTCCTTTTCCCAATACTGAATTAATGCTGTAAGTGCCATCCAGTCTTTATTGAGATACGATTCATAATCTATTGGCGGGATGTCGAGCTGGAGTACTGCTCCTTTACCGAACAAATCGCCACTAAGAATTGTATTGATACGGGCTGCTTTTTCAGGTGACCTTATTGTAAATGATGGTTTATCGATTACTGATTTCCACCATGCCTTACTTTCTGTAAAATACTTCTGGTCGAAAAGGTACTGAGCATGTTTATCCGCATAATAACACCACATACCGTGATCAGGATATTGCTTCAGGAATGTTTCGAGCTGCAGATGAGCTGCGGCTCGTGAAGCAGGACGTGGATTTGACAGGTTATAGAAAAGCTGATCCTGATACATTGCATCGGTCGTGGGGCTGCCTTTGAAAAAGGGTATTGAACAAAGTAGTGCAAGTACAGGAATTACCATTCGTCGCCAGAAATCACTCATCCGTGAAGGCGAACCGAACAGCAAACCCATGCAGATAATTCCGAGATAGCTGGTTATTGAACCCCAAACCAATAGTGAATGTTCGATCCCGCCTGCCCATGGTAAGGTTAATGAGTAGTAACTTCCCTTCCACGCACTTCCCATGTGGCCATTGTGAGCAATAAATGTCCAAAGCAGCATTAAAAGTAAGCAAATTACAAAGGAAAATACTGCACCAAATGTATTTGCGATTATTTTTGACGGACGAAATGGGGATTCCGATAAACCCCACCAGATTCCTGCGAACAGACCGAAAGGGATACCGGCAAATCCATAACGGAATAGATCAATGATGATAGATGTTCGATCCAGTATATCAGTGGTCTGCAGTATTGCTGACTTACTATGGAGAACAGATGGAATTCCAAGGGTCGCTCCGGCACAGAAACCCAGTACTGCAGAAGTAAGTACCGGGGAAAGCATCTCTCTCCAGTGTGAGATGAAAAAACGACGAGGTGCCGGACCCAGTACCTTGTGTTGTATAACGATAGCGCAAAATGTCCATATCAGGTTTGCGATATTTTCTATGAGATCAAGACGCCACCATGCTATTTCGATACGTGAGTTAACAAGATAGACAGCAACTCCGACAAGGACGTTAACAGTAATCGCTACGAGGGCAATCCTGATCCGATTGTGTTTTATCAAAAACCAGGCTACGATCAGCCACACCATGAATCCCCCAAGCAGGATTCCGATAACGAGCAATGCATACCAGGGAAGCAATCGGAGACTGTGATGATTGTTTTCGTGCATCAGTATTTTCTGTCCTTTAATTTAGTAATAAATATGAGTAAAGACAACTGCAAAAAAAACTGAATTCAGCGTTTTGCTGACAATGAATCGCAAAGTGTCTTTTAGATCATAGCTCTACGCCTAAAATTGCGGAGCTGGTGATTTCTTCGTTAATTAAATTTTGTCAATCAACTTCTTCAACTCTGCAAGCAGCTCACTCTCAGGAACCTTCTTCACCGATTCACCACGGACAAAAATCAGCCCTTCATGTTTACCGCCAGCAATCCCGATGTCAGCATCACGTGCTTCTCCGGGTCCGTTGACCACACAGCCCATTACTGCGATTTTTATATTTTTCTCGATGGGTGCTACCAGTTGTTCCACTTTGTAAGCAAGTTCTGCAACGCCAATCTGGGTTCTTCCGCAAGTGGGACAGGCAACAACAACCGGGCCGGTAGCAAGACCAAGTGATTTAAGGATCTCCTTTGCAACCGGGATCTCTTCAACAGGGTCACCAGCAAGCGAAACCCGTATTGTATCCCCGATTCCTTCAGCAAGCAGTGTCCCGATCCCAACCGCAGATCGGATCGATCCGGTTCGCACTGTACCCGATTCTGTTATTCCTATATGCTGAGGAACATTAGTATGTTCCGAAAGAAGTCTGCATGCGTTGATCGTTGTGACAACATCACTTGCTTTAATTGACAGTACAACATCACCAAACCCCATTTCTTCAAACATTGTGATGTAGCCCATTGCGCTCTCAAGTAAAGCCTCGGGTGTCGGCCCGCCATATTTTTCGTGAAGCTTCTTCTCTAATGATCCACTGTTTACGCCTATACGGATAGGTATTTTAGCACTTTTAGCAGCATCAACAACAGCTTGTACACGCTCCCTAGCTCCGATATTTCCCGGATTAATTCTTATTTTATCAGCTCCAGCCTCAATGGCTGCTATTGCTATCCGGTAATCAAAATGGATATCAGCAACAAGTGGTACTGATGTCTGCTGTCGGATCGTTTTAAAATGATGAATTGATGGTAAATCGGGTACTGCCATCCTGACAATACGACATCCGGTTTTAACCAGCGCATCGATCTGGGCAAGTGTCCCTTCGATATCGGATGGTGAAGTATTGGTCATAGACTGAATGACTATCGGAGCTCCACTACCGATATTTACACCACGTACAGAAACTGCCTTTGTTATTTTCCTGGAAAACTGCATTAAATATCCTCACTCAAATGCCGCGCTCAACGTAACCTGTTGACCACTTACAGCAGTTACCGAGAGTTTACCCGTACCATCAAGCCCTTTTCCATCAGCTTTGGTACAGAACCCTTCGGTGTTACCTTTATATTGGACATCTAATATAAGCATTGCGCTCTGTGCATTCCAATCCCTCTCTCTGATTGCACTTACACCACTGAGTGCGCGAAGAGTCTTAAGGACACTGCTCTTCTGGCCAAAAGCAGCAACACCTTTAACGGTAACACTTAAAGGGATACCGTTATTTGACTGATTCTGCCAGTCTTTAATGATCAGATCCAGAAGTTTTCCGGCTGCTTTCTCAGAAGCTTTCGCTATGGCCTGTGTTCCGGCGGTATTTGGACTTAGATGAACTTTTGCAGCATGTTCTGCAGCAGTACTGATAATTCTTCCTGTAGCACAATTTATCGCTTTTAAGGTAACATCTGCCTGAACGGAAACCATACCTCCAAGATTCTGAGACAGATTATCTGCTTTACGACTGATTGCAGTTCCAGTAATAAGCACTTCAGCGCCGTTTTGCACTCCGATTGCAGCTGCAGTTGCAGGATCGTTGGCAATTTCAGCCATTTTCTGCTTCGAAGCTTTTATCTGCGCTGCTACGGATGGATCAATACAGTCAAATTCATATGGTGTTCTCAAAAAAGAGATAACAGCATTTTCAGCAGCTTGATTAGTAGGCTCTGCCGCTCCAACATTTTCTTCCGCAACAAGAACCATAACGCGTGGTTTATCCATCGATTCTATTAAAATCTGAAATGCTGCCAGATCCTCTTTCATCGCCACGCGTGAAATTGTCGCATTGATCTTCATGTCAACAGTTCCATCTGGCATTTTCTTCTCTGTTAGTATGGTATACTCCTTTACCGCTCCGATAGTTTTGGAGATGACCATATCACGTTTTACCATGAAATTTTCTGTCTCAGTTTGCGACAGGAGCACCATTCCAATCCCTTTTTCAATCGCATCCCTCTTTGCCGCAAGTAGTGCTTCATCGTGTCCAATCCCTACTCCCATACCTTCGACAACAAGATCCTGGGTACTTTGTGCATTCAGATAAACCAATAGAAAACCTATAATTAAAAGTAATGCCTGCCTGCAGATACTCATTATACCTCCTCACAAATGATTTTGAATAATATATCAATATACAATAAAACGATGCTACAATAAACCATCAGAATAAACCAGGTCAAACCTTGTCCAGGTTCTCTTTAGGAATTATTAATACTCTAATGGTACATTAAATGGAACCAGGACAGATATTTGATAATTCACGAATGCTTTCAGAAGACACAGGACAGTCCCTTCCAGCCCACAAATATATTCCGGATGTGTTAAGTTTATGAATGGAATCGACATATTTGCTGTTACGATCAATCCATAACGCAACAGTGAACTCAGACAATCATGTAATGCTGCCCGTCATAGAAGGAAGCAACGAGAAACGAGTATCCGCTACATCCACCTGCATGAACAGTCATCATCAATAATCTACTCAATCATGACAATTCCGTTGAACTGATTCGGGTAATTGATTAATTTATGAGATGAATATTGGAAAGGTACAGTATAATAATGAAACAACGAGAATACTGGAGCTCAAAAATTGGTGTTATCCTTGCGGTCGCAGGGAGCGCTATAGGACTGGGCAACTTTTTACGTTTTCCGGTAAAAGCCGCAACTTTCGGTGGTGGGGCATTCCTCATCCCCTACCTCGTTGCCTTTGTAGTTTTAGGCATACCTCTGGCATGGGTTGAATGGACACTGGGACGATTTGGAGGTAGACACGCCTTTGGAAGTGCGCCAGGAATTTTAACGGTAGCGACAGGAAAAAAATGGGCAAAATACCTTGGTTCGCTTGGTGTGATCGGCCCATTGCTGCTCTTTTTTTATTACATATATATAGAATCCTGGTTACTTGGATTTTCGTGGTATGCACTCACCGGTGAACTTATGCAGGCAGTAAGCAACAATTCAGTTAGCGAATTGTTTGGCAGCTACATAACCTTAAAAAAGACGCTATTTTCAGAAGTTCCAGCAGCTCTTGTTTTTTTTGGAATAACCTATATCCTGAATTTCATTATTATTGGCTTTGGTATACGGCGCGGAATAGAGCAGATTAATAAAATCGCTCTTCCTATGATCTGTTTTCTCGGTATCGTTCTTTTTATCAGAGTGTTGACTATTCCCGGTATCGATCGAGGGCTTGGATTTATGTGGAACCCTGATTACAGTGCGCTTCTCAAACCAAAAGTCTGGCTTGAAGCATCGGGGCAGATTTTTTTCACTCTCAGTATCGGTATAGGCACTATTCTGACGTATGCATCATATGTTAAAAAAGATCAGGATGTGGCACTTTCATCACTTTCATCATGTGCAACCAATGGTTTTGTAGAGATCATTTTAGGCGGAACAATAATTATTCCTCTTGCTATCGTACTGTTCGGCGCAAACAATGTCGAGCAAGTCGCAAAAGTCGGTACCTTTGGTCTTGGATTTAATACCATGCCGGTGCTCTTTGGTAAAATGCCTCTTGGTTCACTATTACAGGTAATCTGGTTTATTCTTCTTTTTTTTGCAGGTATTACATCTTCAATATCGATTATCCAACCCGCAGTGAGTTTTTTTGAGGATGAAGTTGGATGGAAACATCACAAGTCGGTTCTTGCCGTCGCAGCCGTCTCGCTGGTTGCCTGCCTTATCGCAATTTTTGGTTTATCTGCCGGAGCGGTTGACGAGCTCGATTTCTGGGGTGGAACATTTTCACTTGTTGTCTTTGGAACCATTGAAGCGATCCTCTTTGCGTGGGTTATCGGAATTGATAAAGGCTGGGAGGAACTCAACCGTGGTTCACATATTAAGCTCCCTATACTTTTTAAATTCGTGATGAAATATATTACACCCATATACTTGCTGATAATCCTTTCAGCATGGTTCATTACCGATGGTTGGGGATTCATCACCTTTAAAGGTGTCAACTCTTCAGAAACAGTTGATTTTTTTTCATTTACCATCAAAAAAATTGTTTTTGTTTCCGGTTTTCGCTTTTTTCTGCTTGGGCTTCTCATTACTATTAATGCTTTCATTTTTCTTATCTGGAAGAAACGACAGAAGTTAATGCCAAATGAAACCATTATCTCAGCCTTAAAGGAGTACAGCCATGATGAATAGTGGACTCTCCCTTCCCGGCTTCATCTTCATGATAGTAACCTGGGCCACGATAACCGGACTTAATGTATTCTGTTTTTACAAAATTTTTAAGGACAGAAAAGAAGAAATACCAGATCCCATGTCGGTCCTGGATGTTGAGGGAAAGTAGTCCTGCCGTTGTAGCGACATCCCTATCTATTATTACAATTCTATGATTTGCTACTAAACGCTAAATTATATTAGCAAAACTGGTTCAATGGTCAGATGTGAGGAATTGTTTTCGAAACGAATGGTTCAAGACGTGATAGCACTTCAAGTATTTTACGATCGTCATCTCGAACAGATCGAAAAAACGATACAGAATGTAGTTAGCCGGGATTGTCCGAGTCCTTTAATTTACGAAATCTTTTCATACCACTTTAAAAAAACGGGTAGACGGTTACGTTCCTATCTATCTACCAATCTTTCTCTAAACCTCCAAAGTACTGACATGGAACATAGTTACAGTTTTTCTGCTGTAATGGAACTGATCCACAATGCTTCAATTATTCATGATGACCTTGAAGACGGGGATTTTTACCGCCGTGGTACAATCAATGTCTGGAAAAAATATTCACCATCCCAGGCGATAAACCTTGGAGACCTGTTATTTACCAAAGCACTGGAACTGATTCTTCATTCTTCAATTCCTGGTGAAATGCAACTATTGCTGACCCGCAGAATCCTGATGGCAATCAACGAACTGATCTGTGGGCAAATGCTTGAAGTTTCTTTACGGAACACAACAGCTATGAGCTGGCAGGATTGGGAGACCATCGCAGCACAAAAGACCGGTGCGCTGTTTCGTCTTATTTTTGAAGGTGCATTTCTTTTGTCTGGGGTAGATATTTCATTAATCAGATCAGAACTTGAAAGTCTTGGAAAAATTCTGGGATATATTTACCAGATGCGTGATGACCTGCTGGACGTAAAAGGGCTCAAAGAGGGTAGATCTCCCGGAAGTGATATTCTTGAAGGTAAAATGACTTGTTTTTCAATCCTCGCGTTCAACAGAGGCGGAAAAATTCAGAAAGCTGTTATTGATGCCATAACAAATACTCAGGCTCCGGAAGAATCCCGAATTCAACCTTTGCAGCGATATTTTGAAGATCAAAGCATCTATACATCCATTAAAGAATTATACAGAAATCAGATAGAGCGATGCAAAAAGCATCCGCTATTTTTAAAATTCCCATCAATAAATGCTTCGGTATGTGCATTTCTTGACCAGTTAGAACTTCCACAATAACTATGGAAACAAGTATTTATGAAATTTAAAGAATTGACAACAGCAACAAGACTCCCCTTTGTAACAGCAAGTGTTCTGCCGACGATCCTCGCCATTACCTGGTGTTTCTACACCACTGGAGAGTTTCATTGCGGTTATGCTTTGTTGTGTATCATTGGTGTACTACTCATTCATATCGGCTCAAACACTATCAATGATTTTTTCGACTGGAACTTTTCTGACGGCCAGAACAAAAATGCCGGTCCATTTAATGGCGGCAGTCGCAACAAACTTGATGGCATCCTCAACAGAAGCACCTTTCTCATTATTGCGCTCAGTTGTCTTGCAGTACTTCTTACCATCGCACTATTTTTTATTTTACATGACCGTTTTTTTGTACTCTGGTTTTCCCTGACTGCCCTTTCTTTAGGAGGTCTTTACTCAATACCACCATTTCGTTTCCATTCCCGAGGACTTGGAGAAATAGTGCTGTTTCTGGCATTTGGTCCAGCTCTCAGTGCAGCCGTCTGCTACGTTATTACTGGTACACTGCGCCCTGATTTTTTCTATATCGGCATTCCAGGCGGTCTTTCAACAACGGCAATTTTATGGATCAATCAATTTCCGGATTATGACGCCGATAAAGCCGCAGGTAAGAATACTCTAACAGTACGAATCGGTTTGAAAAACTCACGCCATATTTATACAATAATTGTACTTTCTATTTTTATTTCTACTGCATCATTATTGTGGTATGGCATATTTCCACTGTTAACGGTCTTATTGATTCTTTTGGCACCAGTATGTGTAAAAGCGACCCGTACTCTTTATACCAATTACTACAATCCAGCTGCATTAGAACCAGCCCAGAAACTGACCATCCAATTTCAAATGCTCAGTACAATGCTGATAATTGCCACAATAATGATACAAAAGTTTTTTTTAACATAATACGTCCGTTTACTATCAGGTAACAGGATTGACTGAAAGGATAGCCATAATCGGGTTTAAAAATTACAACATTGCGAATTTTTTCGCATTTCCGGGATATGAGTTCAGCTTCGTATTTTCTAAAAAAATTACCCGAAATAAGTGACAACTTAAACACAAAAAGTGTAAAACTATTTTTTTTGTTGGATTTTTTTAAAAAAATCTACTAAATTAAAGACCAAAAAGGTCTCTTTTATCTTAATAACATATATATGGGATACAATGGTAAGTTTAACACGACGTGGTGAATACGCTATTCGAGGAATGATCTACCTGGCTCAACAACCTGACGACACACTCTTTTCTCTGGCTGAAATTGCTGCCGCAATAGATGCGCCTGCATCTTTCTGTTCTAAAATATTTCAATCCCTTGTACGTGCAGGATTTCTCTGTTCTTCCCGAGGTGCCGGAGGTGGATTGATGCTTGGAAAAAAGGGACTCTCTGTCACTCTATTGGATGTAATTGAAAGAATTGAAGGTCCTATACTTTTAAACAAATGCCTTGGAGGCAGAGGTATCTGCTCCAGCGACAGCAATTGTAAAGTTCATCAGGTCTGGTATGATATTCAGTCAGATATCAAAAAAAAATTAAAAAGTATATCTCTTGCAGATCTGATATAATGATCTATACATCTATTCTCATTTTTAACTTTTTAATCGGGGGGTACCGATGGATGTCCTGACCCTTAGCAGATGGCAATTTGCTATCACAAGCGCCTTCCACTTTATCTTCGTCCCACTAACATTAGGACTTTCTATCCTTACAGCATGGATGGAAAGCAAGTATGTTCGTACCGGCGATGAGATGTGGTTACGAATGACAAAGTTCTGGGGAAAACTCTTTCTCATTAACTTTGCACTTGGTATTGTCACCGGTATTACAATGGAGTTCCAGTTTGGAATGAACTGGGCGGAGTATTCCAAGTATGTAGGCGATATTTTCGGTGCGCCACTTGCAATCGAAGCAACCCTGGCATTTTTTCTTGAGTCAGTATTTATCGGCTTGTGGGTGTTTGGATGGAATAAAATATCCAAAGGTTTTCATGCGGTCGCAATCTGGATCGTTGCAATAGCAAGTAATCTCAGTGCACTGTGGATTCTTCTTGCCAATGGATGGATGCAGCAGCCGGTAGGGTATCTGATACGTAATGGTAGAGCCGAAATGGTTAACTTTGGCGCAATGCTCACCAATCCAAATGGCTGGTTTAAATTTATCCATACAGTTTCATCAGGATATATTCTGGCCGCTTTTTTTGTTATGGGTGTTGCCGCATGGCATCTTATTCGTAAAAACGAAACAGAATTTTTCAACCGTTCATTCAAGATCGGTTCCCGTTTTGCAGTCTTAAGCACAATAATACTTTTCTTGTCAGGCGCATGGTCAGCAGAACAGGTCGCAAAGATGCAGCCGGCAAAACTCGCTGCAATGGAATCGCAATGGGAAACAATGAATGGTGCACCGTACACATTGCTGGCAATACCTGACCCTGCAAATGAACGAAATACCATGGAAGCCCTGAAAATCCCCAAGCTGCTCAGTTTACTCTCTTTTTACGATGCAAATGCAGAGGTAAAGGGGCTCAAAGCATTCCCCAAAGAGGACCGTCCCCCGGTCTGGCCGGTCTTTGTGAGCTATCGAATAATGCTCGCTTGTGGAGGGTTAATGACCGTTCTTATGCTGGTTTCAGTCTTTCTTTCCTTTAAGAAAGATCTCATCAAATACGAAAAGTTCCTGAAAATCATGGTTTGGGCAATACCTCTTCCCTATTTGGCAGGTCAGACCGGATGGATCGTTGCTGAAGTTGGACGCCAACCCTGGATCGTTTACAATGTGTTGCGTACTGCAGATGCTGTCTCACACTCAATTTCTACCGGCCAGGTGATCGGTTCACTTATAGGATTTACATTATTATACGGGTTCCTTGGTATAGTAGATATCGCCATGCTCACGAAATTCGCTCGTAAAGGACCAGTCGAGACAGAAGATCGACCAGTCAAGACAGAAGCTCAACCAATCGGAAAGGCGGTGTAAAATGGGGTTTCAAATTACATGGTTTGTGCTCTGGGGTGTACTCTGGGCAGTTTATTTCATGCTTGATGGATTTGTCCTGGGAAGCGGCATGCTCCACAAGATTCTGGGCAAAAATGACAACGAACGCAAAGTGCTTACTCATACTGTGGGCCCGGTATGGGACGGTAATGAGGTGTGGTTAGTAACTGCCGGTGGTGCAACGTTTGCAGCATTTCCCACCACCTATGCACTGATGTTCAGTTACCTTTACACTGCGCTGTTACTCCTTCTTTTCTCACTAATCATCAGGGGAGTTTCACTTGAATTCAGATCAAAAGAACAGTCACCCGGGTTAAAAAAAGTCTGGGAAACCGGTATTGTGGTTGGCAGTTTTCTTCCGGCATTGCTTTTCGGAGTTGCCTTTGGGAATATTTTTGCCGGCCTGCCCATGAATGCTGAAGGATATCAGGGTGGGTTCTTTTCGCTGCTCAACCCTTTTGGTATTGTAACGGGATTACTTTTTGTCCTTCTGTTTCTTGTTCACGGATCGCTGTATACAGTCCTTAAAACCGGTTCTTCACTTTCGCAACGTGCCGGAGTTTTTGCAAAGAAGATCTGGCCTGTGCTACTGGGAGTTGCAGTAGTATTCCTGGCAATGCTGCCATTTTCCACAAAACTGCTCAATAACTTCCTGTCGCACCCCTACCTTCTGATCGTCCCGGTGCTTGCAGTGGCAGCACTTCTTTCGATCAGAATATTTATTGCAAAGGAATCGATGGGAAAAGCTTTTATCGCTTCATGTTTGACAATAGTTACCGTTGTAGCAACTGGGGTGATCGGCCTGTTTCCAAACCTTATCCCGTCAAGTATTGATCCGGCTTTCAGCCTGACCATTTTTAATTCATCTTCAAGTACCTATACACTGAAACTTATGACGATTGTTGCATTCATTTTTGTTCCGATCGTCATTCTTTACAAAATATGGGTATATCGGATATTCAGAACACCAGTTACAGAAGCTGATGCGATAGAATACTAGTGTTTTGTCTTTGAATAACAGAATGCCTGACGCAGCTATGTCGGCAACTAAACATGTGTAGAGAGGGGGGAGTTCTCTGAGAGGCCCCCCCACTCAAACTGATACTAATCCGCTTTGGCGGAAAACGTATAATAGCAACAGTGCAATTATCTCGTATGTACCACTATCAAGAACGATGGTCATATTTGTGTCAACAAGCGAATTGATGCGCATGAGAGCGGTCTGATAGGGAGCCTTAACAACCTGCAGTGTATCTTTTGCTGCCAGACCGGCAGTTCGTCATCCATTATCATCATCGATATAGCCGGTTTGAAACCTGAACGAAACAATACTTTCTTTTTGTGGATTGGTAACCATGCAGCGCATGATTCTTTTTTGTCTATTTAATAGTTACTCTCGTCAGGTAAATCCCCGGGTACAATCCTCGTATAGGCTTATGTATCCCACACTGTATCTCCTGCTTACACACCGTTTTCCCTGCAAGATCAACGATTTCAAGTATCCCCTCCATAGGAAAAACAGGATGAAACCATTTCTGTGAGTTACGGCTTAACGTGATATTGTTGATCCGAAAAGCTACGACGGTGAGTCTATCAACGAAATGTTCTTCACTGGTCCGTCACTTCGTATCAGCGCAGGCTTCAAGCGGGTTTTTCTTTCTGGAGCCTATTCACTATTAATAGGTACCAGACTGGGGCACGTAGTGGTATTTGGTACGAGGGTTGGTATTGTAATTTGTTCTAACGGCGCTTAAAAGTAAGATTATTCTCCGTCTCACTCACAAGCTTTACAAGAATCTTCTCAACCGCCGGACATACATCAGCGTTTTTAATCGACAATTCGATTAATTGGTGAAATCTCCTGCGATCGGTATGTGGATAATCCCGGCAGGCTGTTGGACGATCATCATAGACATCACAGGTATTATCTGCTCCAAGAAACGGACATGGTGCAGTCTTAAAAACATTATCTCCATCCTTATCCACCTTGAGATATTTTTCGCAAAACCCATCGATACTCATTTTAAATGATTTCGCAAGCCTCAAAAGATCATGCTGATAGATTATTGGACTAATCTTTTTGCAACACGCAGCACAAGCAAGACAATCAGTTTCGGCAAATACCTCTTCATGCATTGCCTGTACCATAACATCGAGCTTCTCCGGCGGACGCCTTTTTACATCAAGTAAAATTTTTCTCTGGTATTGATTGATTGCCATATAGTAAACTTACTCCAATCTAATTCATCTGATGACAGATCAGGGTGATCTACTCACCAGCATATTCCGATACATAGAAAAAATTTGATCGTTCAAAGGTTCAACGTTTAGTGTTCAAAGTTCCTGAACCATGAACTCTTTAAGCTCTGGACCATTGAACTGCTTGTTTCAGCTTCAACTTTGTATCAGCATTAAAGCATTGGTTCAAATATGTATTGTCAATTTTTTATATTGACATTAACCTTTTGAAAACCTATATTTTAGGTATAAAATAGTTAATGCCCAGGTACATCTACATTTTAAAGGGAGTCTGACTATGGAATCGATGTCATGGCAGGAACAATATAAAGGCGCAGAAGCGTATTTGCGACGTGTTCAAAAAAACAGTACCACATTCACCCCTGATCTGATCTATAACCTTTGTGCCATGGCAATCGAACAGTATTTCATGGCTGTTTGTGTTTTTAAAAATGTATTACCCGAAAATCACCGCTTTTCAGATCTGGTTTATTCAGTTTCCTCATTTACCTCCTTGCCAGACACCATAATCGAAAATCTAAAAAAAATGGAAACAATGCAGGAGATCTGCTCGCTTGAAGGATACAGTCGACGAGTCAGCAATCCTGAAGATGTACCATTTTATATTGCGACAACTGAAGAGATCAGAGAGTTTGTGACGGCTAATTTGATAATTTAAAAATAGAGAATATCGAGAAACGAAATTTCAAATTGCCCTGTTATACCACACTTTGTCCTCTTTGCCTGCACATAATATCTGGCTCTGCTTTTGCTTAATTACAAAAAGGGAAATCAGAAGTACCTTCACCAGAGGAAAATATGACTGTGTTTTTGGTACAAGTACCTTTTTGCCTGATTATTTTTTCCGGTGCAGTTTTTACCATATCATCGGCTCAAACTAAATATACGCTTTATGACATTTTATCCATTGGAGAAAAACAAAGTACAAGAATCAAAATTATAGAATATAAAGCAAATTTTGACAAACAACAGGCACAGATGTATCTCTCGGAAGCGTTACCAAATATCGATTTTTCTTCCGGTTTTGCCTATTCAAATCAATCACAACTTGGAACTCAGCTATCCTCGTCAACCGATATTATCTCCATTTTTGATCGTATTGATGGATTGCTTTTCAACTGGTCCATATCTCTTCAGCAGCCATTATTCGATTTTGGAAAGCTGTTTAATTCATTCAAATTAGCATCATTAGGGATGGACATTCTTAAACAGAACCGACTCCTTCAGAGAAATATTTACTTCCTGGAAGTTATTCAGCAGTTTATCAGAAGTTATATGTATCAGTCTGAATATGCAATTTCATTGCAATCTCTTTCACATTCACGACGGTTAATGAATAAAATGCAACTCGATTACGATTACAATCAAACGTCAAAGACTAATCTCTTGAGGACAACATCAGCATTTGAAAACAACATTGCAGATTCGATTAGAGCACGTACAAATAAAAAGTTGTCCAGGCAGGAGTTAAGTCTTCTGATTGGACTGCCCGATTCAACTGCCTACGAACTTGTTCTTGACACTTATGCAATACGATTCAAGGAGAACAAAAATGATTCTACAGAAAACATCGAGGTAAGACTAAAAACTCTCGAAACGAAAGTAAATGAACGACTGCGTCGCAATACCTGGGCAGCGTTTTTTCCAAAACTAAGTCTAACAGCATCCATCGGTAATGAATTTTTTATAATAGATACTACTGGCATGACAGATATACTAATTGACCTTCAAAATCCCGACGGGAAAGATAGTACGGGAAATTTTCTACGGGAAATTCCAGTAGGCTGGGACTATTTTAATCCGGACTATTTCAACTATTCAATAGGATTACTATTAACCTGGAATATTTTTGATGGCACACGTTCATGGGCATCGTATAAACAGGCTAAATTGAAAGAACAGCAATCAAATCTGGAACTAACAGAATTAAAACGCGAAAATAATTATACTCAGTCAGAGATCAGTGGTCAAATCAATGCAATTACCAGTGCAATTATGGCGTACAGGTTTCAGCTGGAGGCATCTGAAAAAGCCCTGGAACAAGCTGAGATGGATTTTAAGAATGGTTTTATCAATGCAGTGGACTATCTTGATGTAAACAATGAATATCGCAATGCAGCACTACAGCTTGATAATGCCGGACTTCAGAAAATACTCTTACAGGCTCAATTACAAATGGCATCTGGATTACCCGTATTCGAACGCAATTAAATAGCTGTCAAACATTCAGTGACTACAGGTGATTTCGATATGAAATACCTTTTTCTGTTTGTATTTGCACTGATTACACAATGTTCAAAACCATCTCCCTCAACACAGATGAATACCAAACAGTTCAATGTAAAGGTACTCCGATTAAAGCCGCAACACTTTTCATCATACGGAATATATTTTGGGAAACTGAGAGCCGCCCAAACAGCAAATCTCATCTGTTACAGTGGTGGCAGAGTTGAACAAATCTCCGCAGTTGAAGGGCAGAAAGTTAAAAAGGGAGTGTCCCTTGCCAGAATCGATAGTGATAAAGCGCTATCAGTTCTTCGGGCAGCCACTGCCCGTGAAAAAATTGCATATTCGACACTTGAACAGACCAGACGCCATCTGTCCAATGGAAATGCTTCACAACTGGCTGTCGACCAGCAGAATCTGGAATTTATCAATGCACACAGTTCCTGGGTCGATGCGCAGAAAAATTATTCCGGCTCATTTGCCATTACGCCGATCAGTGGTGAAGTAACCAAGCGGTTTATTGAGCAATTTCAGGAGATCCCACCAAACACCCAGACATTTACGGTGGCACGTCTTGACACCATCAATGTGACTATAGGTATCACTGAAGATGATATTTACAATGTCAGATTGGGCAGTGATGCTATTCTTTCAATTCCGATGTTTACGGAAAAAAAATGGTATGGTAAAGTAAAAAACCTTGCAAGAGCCGCAGGCGATCAGGACCGGGTATTTTCAGCCGAGCTGGTTTTTGATAATAGGGATTATCAGCTGAAACCCGGGATTTCCGGAAGAATAGAACTGATTTTGTCTGTCTGGGACAGTGCACTGGTAATACCCACAAGTATCATTACCACCGAAGGGATTGAAAGTACGGTAATGATTGTTGATTCAAATGATATCGCTCACCGCAGGTTTATTCAGACAGGATTTCAATCCACTACGAAAACCAGGGTTACCGGCGGGTTATGTTTTGGTGAGCGTGTAATTGTTGAAGGTTTTCAACTTGTACGTGAAGGGTCACCGGTTACCATTATCTCCGGTGGAAGCCAGCGATGATACGGTTTCTGGTCAATCGAGCCTCTGTAGTTTTTACTTTTTCATTTCTGATAGTTTTATCGGGAATTATTTCCTATATCCGTCTTCCGCGGGAGTCTGCACCCGAAATAAAGCAACCCTATATCTTTATCACCACAACCTATCCCGGAGTTTCTGCCCGTGATATGGAAAATCTGGTAACCCGTGTCATTGAAGACCAGATCAACGGGGTTGACGGACTTATTGAAATTACATCATCGTCACAGCAGGGACTTTCCTTTATTTTTACCAAATTTGCATCAGATATATCTGTCGAAACTGCACTTCGGCGTGTTCAGCAGCGGGTTGATCGGGCACGCCCTGAGCTGCCGGTTGATGCAGAGGAGCCATCAGTACAGGAACTAAGCTCATCGAGTTTTCCTGTTTTAATTTTATCGCTGTCTCACAAGGATGGTATCGGCATAATCGACCACACCGCAGAGAACCTCAAGGAAGATCTCCGGAAATTGCCTGGTATCCTTGATGTCACCATAGCTGGAAACCTTGAAAAAAAGGTCCTGATTGAACTCGATCCGGTTCTTTTATCGCAATATAAGCTATCAATTGATGATGTGACCAATGCCGTCAGAAGTGCCAATGCATCGATTCCGGGTGGAATATTAAGAAACCAGGTCCGGACCTATTCGATAAATGTAAACTCCGAAATCAGAACGGCTGAACAGTTTGAAAATATAATGGTCTCGTCTGATGACGTCAGCGTACCGCTGAATAAACTTGGAAAGGTTGCATTCACCTATCAGGAACCCGAGACCTATTCCCGCTTTAACGGAAAACCGGCAATAACACTCACCCTCTCAAAAAGAAGCGGTGAAAACATCATAGGATTAGTTGACAATGTCAGATCGTATATTG
>JBNKZD010000299.1:0-36980 GCA_050301235.1 Chitinispirillaceae bacterium
AACCAATTCAATTTCACTTATCCGTCAAAAGAACAATATAAGGTACATACTTCAGCAGGACGAATTGATGAGCCTGACAACGGCTTTTGTCTTTTGACAATACCTGAACCGACGGCAAACGGTTTCAACCCCTCAACACCCATGAGCTTTATCGCATCACGTAAATCCATTCCGGTAAAATCGGGAATACTTGTCACATGTTGACCGGAAACTGCTGCATCATCACAAAAGATTGTTACCGTATCCCTTTCTGTCAACATAGCACCCGCTTTTGGAAATTGTCTGATTACTGTATTTCCAGCCCCTTCAACACGATATTTTACCGACATCGCTGATAAAAATGTGATCGCATCCTGTTTATCCCTGCCACAAATAACCGGCAACTGCAACTTTTCGGAACTATCTGGCTGGACAGCTGGAACCGAATTTTGTTTAATGCATTTTCCGATATATTCAAGTTCCGGATGAGTAATCACCTGTTGCATTATTTTTCTGAATGCCGGAGCTGCAACGACTCCCCCCATTTCTCCAGCCGCAGGCTCATCGATAACAACAGCACAAAGTAGCATCGGATTTTCAACAGGTGCAAAACCGATAAACGAAGACCATCCTCTGATCTTTGAGTACGATCCAGAATCAGGTTTCTGACTGGTACCGGTTTTTCCCGCAACGTCAATTCCCTCTATTGCAGCATTTTTTCCCGTTCCTTCGGTAACGACCTTCTGAAGCATTTTACCCACGCGTCTGGCGCTTTCTTCAGAAATGACTCTTCGAACCGGTCTGATATCACTCCTGAAAAGCTCATTCCCTTTTGTATCAACTATTTTTTCACAGATCTGAGGTTCGAGAAGAACCCCTTTGTTTGCGACAACACTGAATGCGCTGGTCATCTGAAGAAGTGTTACTGAAATCTCCTGTCCCATTGCCATAGTGACCCGTGTCCGACCAGACCAATCCTTGATAGAATGTACAATCCCCACCTCTTCCCCTGGCAGAGCTATTCCGGTTTTGCATCCAAAGCCAAAATCACGGGTATATCGGTACATCCGGTCATTTCCTATTTCATTTGATACTTTTGCAAAGCACACATTGCTTGAAACAGCAAGAGCTTTTGCAAACGTTAAATATCCGTAAGGTGAATGGTCCCGAATCACCTGATTATAGATTTCAAATATACCTTGATTACCATAAAGTATATCATCTTCTTTAAAGACTTTTTCCTCAATCGCAATCGATGATGTCACCGTTTTAAAAGTTGATCCCGGCTCATAAACTGAGCTGATACAGGTATTTTGCCTTTGAGCAAGAGAATACACTGATGGGACATTAGGATTAAACGTCGGCTCATTGGCCATTGCAAGAATTTTTCCGGTTGTTGGATCCATTACTATGCACATTCCTCCAAGGGCCCGGGAACTCTCAACGGTTTGTTTAAGAACTGTCTGGACAATTTTTTGTATATTATTATCTATAGTCAAAAAGCAGTCGGATCCATCACGCGGTTCTCTTGATGGTAATCCGATTTTTTTATACTGGTGATTTCGTCCATCCTTCTTCAGAATTTCCCATCCGTCCTCACCACGGAGATATTTATCATACGAAAGCTCTATTCCTCCAAGTCCATATCCATCTCTGCCAACATACCCCAGCACAGAACCAGCTATATCTCCAAGTGGATAAACCCGTTTAACCGCAGCTTTATCAGCTTTCTTTGTGGCTACACCAAGGATTTCTGACTTTACAGCAATCGGTGCATCCATACTCACCGCGAGCACAGTTCCATTGCGATCCTTTATCGCACCTCTTTTAGCTACTACCATTCGGCGTTTCTGAGTCTGATCCCTGCTCCGTTCAACATATCGTTTACTTTCAAGTACCTGAATAGAAAAAAGCCGGGCAGCCACCAGAACCGCTCCAGCTCCTAAAATTATAGAAATGAAAAGTAACCGAATTCTGAACTGATTCACTAACTTCGTTCTCCTGAAATCACCTTTCTTAGAAACGCGACGATATCCTGCGTTTTTGACAGAACATACCCCTTCTGTTCTCTTGGAATGTGGATGACATAAACCTGGCTTGTTGCCGGATAATCCAGCCCTAGGTTATTTCGTGCAATACTCTGGATTCTTTCGGTTGCTGATAGCCGGTTGCTTGACAATTTAAGTGTTGCAATCTCTTTCTGAAGAGCTACCAGCGATTTGTGCTTGGCATCCATATCAAGAGATGCTGTACTTATATAAACCTGTTTCCAGACAAGCAATAACGGCCCGGATATCAATAATAATAAAAGTGTTAACCATAACAGCATCGGACGTACCCGTAATAACGGGCCACTCTGGTTTTTCTTCTCTTTTTTTTTCATAGTGCTACATCTGCACTTTCTGCGCAACACGCAAACGTGCGCTTCTGGATCGTGGATTGGTTTTTATCTCTTCATTTGTCGGCTTGATCGCTTTTTTACTTATCCTCTTAAACAATATATCTTTTTTACAGGTACAAACCGGCTGCTCCTTCGGACAGATACAAGACTGCTCAGCTTCACGTATGAAGTCCTTTACAATTCTATCTTCAAGCGAATGATACGATATAACTGCCAGGCGACCATTCATCCGGAGTGCTCCATGCACTTTTGAAAGAAAGCGTTTCAACTCATTCAGTTCATCATTAACTGCAATCCGGATAGCCTGAAATATTCTTGCCAGTATATCCGGTTTAAGATTATGTCCGTATTCTTTTGCAAGACAATTCTTAAGATCAGACGAACTTATCACAGGTAACGGACTTTTTTTTATCGCTGCTGCCATACGTTGTGCATTGTTAATCTCACCGTAGTTCTCAAGTGCTGATGCCAGCTCTTCGACTGAAGCATTTTCGATCCAGTCTGCTGCAGAGAATTGATCATTTCGATTCATTCGCATATCAAGTTCACTCTCCTTCATGTAGGAGAACCCCCTGCTGATATTGTCTATCTGAAATGATGATACTCCAAGGTCAAGGAGAACACCATCAACACCATCGATACCGTTTTCCTTTAGCACAATGTCGAAATTTGAAAACACATTTTGAGAAAACACTACCTTTGAGCTTGTCGTATAAGGATTGTTTTTATTCCATTCAATTGCATCTGCATCGCGATCGATACCGATTAAAACTGCATCAGGACCGGTGAGTGAGGCGATCGCGCGAAGGTGACCTCCTCCCCCCAGCGTACAGTCACAGTATCTTCCATTTTTTTCAGTCACGAGATTTTCGAGAACCTCGTTCAACAAAACAGGTCTATGATATCCTCTCTCTGTGTTCATTGTTTTGCCATTCCGGCATCAACGATCTTGAAATGTGCATCATCAAATCCATCAGAATCAGGTTCACCAAGATATGCAGTCAGTTTTTCTGTGTCCCATATTTCGACATAGTAGGATTCTCCAACCAGAGTTACATCCTTTTTAATTCCTGCCAGGTTCATCTGAACGTTTGACAAAGTAACTCTCCCCTGTGCATCAAGTGTTGATTCGGAAAGTGTACTGTAAATCTGCCTTTTAAGTTTCAGTCCATCTGGTGTTTCAGCCAGTGATGCCAGTTCATCTTCACGTTTTTTCCACAGATTCTTTGGATATGCCCTCAAGCACCCATTCGGTGCTCTACATATAATGAATGTATCCTCAGCATCCGGGCTAAGTCCCTTCCGGAATTTGGCAGGTATATTCACTCTGCCTTTAGCATCGATTGAGTAGTCGAATCTTCCGAGAAAAGGGCCCATAAAAAATCACCCACAATCACCCACAATTACCTACTTTTACCCATAGAATACATAATTGATGGGGACAATGTCAATACTTAAATGAAAAATTCTTATATAGATGTTTATCGCTCTTATGGTCAAAACAACCAATTGTATCCATTTAAACATTTGATACCATATATAGAAACCTTTAAAATGTATAAAAACTGAAGCTGCAAGATCTGCAGTGGGTTGTTTTAATTAAGTTGTTTTAAATACCACCGCATTCTGATTACCAGTTACTATTTACTATTTATATGGACGCCCGGGGCGATTTGGTGGGGCCCAAACCGTTGTGTTAGCGGTCACCTTCAGTGTGCCCTCACCCAGTGGCATTTGATGTCGTCGGAGGAGAGAGATAACGCGCTATTGTTATGTTTAGCTTTGACACCTTTCCACTTCGTCCCGGAAGCGTGATCAGGGCACCATCCGGATGCTGCTAATCGCATCGAGCAACGCAGTAAACGCATTACTACTGCCCTCCGATATCCCGTAGGGACATTGTATTAGCATTCTTCGTCATTTTTACCAAATTGATATGAAATACCACAGAAAATGTCCTTATTTCTTGTGTTTTTCGTGGTTAAAAATCTGGAACTCATATTGCAGTATCAATTCAAAACAAAACAATTTAGAGTGGAGATTATATCGATGCGAACAATGATGCTGCTTCTGTTTATCTTCTGTACTACCCTGTTCAGTCAGGACAAATTTATTGGTATCAAGGCCGGTGTTACATTCGCAAATTACTGGGGAGATGGGGTCGATCAACTCGATGCCCAGATTGCATCAAGTGGTGTTGACTTTGACAGTAAAAATCTATTCCGGTTCAGAGCATCTTTTTTTACATCAAAAGAGATATTTCCAGATTTTTTAAGTATTCAAAGTGAACTTGATTATATACAGACAGGAAAAGCATGGGAAATAACAATTAATGGTGAAAAGCAGGATGTACAGATTCAAACGGATTACCTGCAATTTCCCTGGTTGGTAAAACTCTCACTACCCCTCTGGCTGAGACCACATATTTATACAGGTCCGGCTTTTTCAATAATGTTCAGATCGCGTTTGAATGATGTAAACACCATTTTAGATACTATACCTTTTTTTGGAACACAGCAGGCAGGCAGTAATGTATTTGAATACAAAACAAATGTTATCGATATCGGGTTAGTAGCCGGTCTTGACCTTATATTCCCATTCGGACCAGGAAATGGGATAATTGACCTTCGATACTATCTTGGTGGTCTGAATGCATTTAATTTCCCACAAGGAAATAACATCAGGAACTACAATTTTTCTATTGAAGCAGGCTATGCATTTAATTTCCCTGGGGGGTATTGATTTTCAAAGTAACCCGAGCTTTCTCTAAATTCTGTTCCGAAGGATCATGAAAAACAGCACTGCCCTGCTGGTCATACTGATCCAATACCCATTTAATATCTTTTTTATGAGAATCCGGTCTGAAAACTATGGTAAACGGTGTATATGTAAATGTGCCACGAACAGTATAGATTTTCTCCTCATTAACTTTTAAGCGAACCAGCTGTGTATACCTTCCGCTGGTATCATCTGAAATCGTAAAACTTATTGTACCTTTACAGTTGTCATCTTCAAATGCATACGTTTTCTCAAAAAAAGTCTTATCGATTTCACTGCGTGTAACTTCCTGGACCTGTGGCATTTGTTCAACCACAGGCACTTTTTCTACCGGTTCTATTTTTTCATTTTTTTTTGTTTTCTGTGTTTTTTCAGGTTGTAACTTTACTATAACAACAGCAGTCACCACACCGATAGCTGCAACCGCAAGCACCACCGCAAGCACGGTAAGCACTATTGATGATACCGGCTTTCGGGTTGAGGTAAGCGAAACTTTTTCTTTCTTCGCTTTTTTATTTCCAGTAGAATTGTAAAATTCCTGATTATCGTAATCCTCATCCTGTTCAACTGGCTTCAATTTCGGACTTTTTGTGACAACAGTCTCCGGAAGTGGTTCCTGAAAGGGAGCATTTCCTTCACCCATCCCCTGTGCCATCTTTTTTGCCAATTCAGCTAATGGTCCGGAAGAATACTGAGCCACAACATCATCGACAGACGCATCATTATATTGGGGAGCAGGTGATTGCTGTTTAACTTCAGGATTTGCAGAAGGGTCTGGATTCTTTGATTCTGCAGGCTCTGCAAAACTTTCCTGAACCGATGAAGGTTCTTCAGATTTACTTTCAACATGTGTAAAAGGATTTTCATCATTTGGTGATGATGAAAACATATTACTTAAAGACAACGGATCATCCTCTTTTGCCCATGGAGTAGCCCTCAATGGTACTCGCCCTTCTCTCCAGAACATCTGTGCATCAGCTTTTGCGACTGCCATATCAAGATTTCTTTTCTGGGCTGCAATTTCGCAAACAAGTATGGGAGCATACTTACTTACCGAAATATATTCCCCCGCCTGTGTCTGCTGCTCAAGCTTAACCTTCACTTCGGCAAGTGTAAGAGCGTTTTTGCGAAAATCAACGACTTCAGGTGATATGTAGACATACCCGCCTCCAAAAGACAGCTGGGTAAGCGTACAACTGCACTCATTATCAGAGCAGTAACCAACTCCCTGAATTTTCTCGCACTCTATAAATTCCAAAAGAATGCTCCTTTAAATTTGTATCACCTGTTTCTATTTTTCAAATAGCATGACAGGGATGCATTTACTAAAATAATTGAAATCTATATCTTTTGTGAAAATACAGAGCTTTTCAATTGACGCAACTGCACAGATTAAAAAATCTGTATTCGATCCTTGAATTCCCTTTTTCATACAAGTATTACAGAACTCTGCAGCTTTGATAAAATGGTTGGAATTCAAAAGAATATCCTCAAAAACCGAAAGTCGATCTTTTAATGAAAAAAATTGCTCATCTCTGGAAACTCCGGACAAAATTTCCTGTCGAATCGGGCCGATAATTGCGAGACGACCATCCTGTATAATTGATTTTAGTGATGATTCAACCTCTGGATCCGGATTTTTATGTCGCAATGCGTATGACCAAACACATGTATCGACAATTACTTTCACCGGCTCCTCGCTTTTTTATAATCATAATCACTGTTAAAATCGATTGTCCCGAATAATTCTGTTATTTTTTGCTGTTTTTTATGTGCGATATATTCCTTTAGAGCCACCATTACAGCCTCTTTTTTAGATTTGTGGTGCCCAATTTTCTGAGCCTCAACAATCAAATCATCATCTAACGCCAAGTTTGTAGCCATAACATCCCCCTTGTTACACAAAATATAACACAATAGTATGTGTAATGCAATTTTTGGAGCATTTAAATTTAGCTATTTATCCTATAAAAGTGAGGTAATTGCAAAACTCGCCACCAGCACCCATCGACTCCGCTCAGGTTGCTTTTTTGAGACCGTTTGTCGAGCGGAGTCGAGACAACTGTGGAGTTTTGCAATTACCTCAAAGTACTAATTTATATGACGCCGACGATTTGGTATAGATATAACATTTTAGAGGATGCTTACCATGTTAAAAAATGTATTAATCACCACATCACTTTCACTTATCGCACTCGGATTTGTACTGTTTCATTGCCAGTTACCTGCACCACCAGCCGGTCCGGATGAGGCAAATATTGAAGTTTTCCTCAAATCCTCTGATGGAAAAACAACTGGTATTGAGATAACAGATACAATTGGAAATCAGGTACAATTACGATTGATTTTTTCCATTACAAATTATATCGATTCTGCAAAAATTGAAATTTTAAAAGATTCAACGCTTGAGCAAGAAATCCCTTGCAGATACAAAAAGGAACAATATGATACAGTCTATATCCCACTTTCAATTTTAACACCCGGAACACGTACAATAAAGGTTACTGGTTATATCAAAAATTATGATAATATAGTTTCTACAGTGGCCATTCATATTCTGGATCGACCATCAACAAACCAGAACCATAGACCTGTTTTAGACGTCCCAGCAATGAAAACTGTTGGTGTTGGACAGTCAATATCATTCGCTGTGCTTGCAACCGATCCTGATGCAGGTCAACAGGTCACTATTAAAACTATCAATAAACCTGATAGTGCCAATCCATCAAAGCCACATCAATCAGTGCTTCACCATCTACAAGTGTTTGTTCGGGTAGTAATGTGACATTGACAGCAACTGGTGGTACACTTGGAACTAATGCAATATGGAAATGGTACACAAATACTGCCAAAGGGAGAATTATGTTAACAAATGGTTCGCAAATAAAAGTTGCGTATAGAACTACTACCACCTACTATGTTCGAGCGGAAGGGACTTGTAATTCAACTACAGCAATAAACACCACAATCACATCAAATGCTCCGACAATAACTCAACAGCCTTATTCTACTGATCCCTGCGGTTACGGTCAAAAATTCAATGTGGATGCTGTTGGAGTAGGTAGTAACAACTCTTTAAGTTACCAGTGGTATAACGAAAATGGTATCATTAATGACGTGTATATGGGGTTTTCCGGTACAACAACTAATAGCTTTTGGATTTATAATACACCAAACAATTATAATCATACATATTATTGCATCATTAAAAGTCGCAATACCGGTTGCCAGATACAATCAAGTGGATATACTACTTTTGATTGTCCTTGATATTAATAGCAATTTTTTATTTACATGTATTTTTTTTCTTGGAATGTTCACAGAAATCGGTTCGTTAAGTATATCGCGAGAAATAAGAGGACTGGGGAACTTGGGGAGGGTAGACAAAGGAACTGTAAGGAAAAATAGGATAAACAAATACAAATAGATGACCAGGAATTTTTACAGATCACTACTCACTCAGTCACTTAGTTACTGGGACTGCCAGTTGTGTGGTACCTTAACAATTTATAATAATTGAGAATCCTGATTCACACAGAAATATATTCGTCCCTATGGGACTTGCTGAATCTTTTTTATAATGTTTTAATAAACATTTTGTCCCTAACGGGACATTGGAGAGCAGGAATTATGCACTTTTATAGCGTTTTTTCACTATTATTGGTAATGTTCTGTCGGGATGGTGCACTGATCACTCATTTGGGAAGAAGTGGGATGATGTCAAAGCGAGACATAACAACATTACGTTATACTGCGGACGGCAGAAATGAAAAACTTTTGTGCCAATTGTAAATTTCTGCATATTTTGCGGCTCCTATCCCATCCTTCCCCCATTAACGGGGGAAGGATGGGGGAACACGAAAAATGCAAGAAATGCGATTGAAACAAAAAGTTCATTATTAACCCTCTACAATATAGCAAAAGGCAACTACTAATAGCCTCCGGAGACCACCAAATCGGGGCGTCCGTATGAATGCAAAAAATCATTTATGGGAATTTAAAATTAAAAGGGGAAACCCTTTTAATGAATGAATCAGGATCTCCCCTCAAATATCGAAATGACAAACGTGATCCGTAACCAAATCACCGACCAATAGTCACTGAAGATGTATCCTTTTCGTCAAAGTTCCCGAATTCAGTGAAACATTTACCAGATATGTACCGCGCCTGATTTTGCTATTATCAATCGGAATCCTAATATTTGAAGATACAGCTTGTCCGGAGAACAATTCTACTGCCAGACGGCCACTAAGGTCGAATAAACGCACCTGTATCTTTTTAGCAGCATTTACATTAGAACAGTGTACTTGAAGCATCTGCTTTGAATCTGTGCCGGAAAGGAGTTTAATAGAATTTACCAATGGAATCATTGCAGCAGAGGGTGTAGCGACTTTAACTTCACCCGCTATAAAATCAAACCAGTTTACCGAGAACAATGGATTGGTACCAGTACCTTTGAACTTGAGATACAGTTTGTGTTTTCCTTTAACGCCAGTAACATCACCTGAAACCGTACTCCAGGCAGCCGATGATGGAACGGTGCAGGTACCATATACTGGACTGTTACAACTATCAAGATGTATTTCTATCGTTCCGCCAGTTGAGCCTGAAACCCGTGCTTCAAAGCTCTTTGCTCCTGTACCAAAATCGACATTGTGATAAGCAGTCCAGTCATTGTTATTGATTAAGGTAATCGCATTTCCTCCATCACTGCAGGAACGTATGAGCGTACCAGACTGGATATCGAACTTTTCCGCTTCAACTTTAGTAAATGGCGATACTGCAGGAATTGGCGTTCCTGCAATTCGGAATGTATTAAATGAATGGCCTGGAATCTTTGGCTTAATCTTTTGCCCATTGAAATTAATAGCAACATCCTTATCTCCGCCGGTATTGGTAACAATCAAGATGTTCTCACCATCCGGATTTCGAAATCCCACCACCGAAGTGAAATTACCACCCGTAGCTAAACGATAAGCACCAATTTTAACATATTTGTAGTGCCGAACTTCCCAATACTGTGGATTAAATGTAACTTTTTTAGTGGTCGTATCGACAGTTATCATTCCATTTTGTGACCAGTTCCCCCAATTTCTTCCCTCCTGTGCTAAAACAATATTCCATTGCATAAATGCATTAGCACCGTTAAGATAGTATTGACGCATCCGTTCTTCATTAAATTCTGCCCACCCCCAATCATTTGGTGCAAGATTTTTTCCATTAATATCTCCACCACATTCAGATTCAGTTTCCATCTGGCGTTTATCAGGATATGCAGTCCGGTTTTTTGCAATGATATCGACATTATATTGGTATCCGGCACCGGTACAGTAGGAATACGCTACAGAATCTGAAAACACGTCCTTTGTTACTGTTCTTGTGCCTGCATCATCTGAACCATTAAGGGTACCAAGCCATATTTCAGCATTTATATCATCCTGCTTAAAACGGGGGCCTAAATATTTCTTGATAAAATCACGCATCTGTGAACCTTCCCACTGACAAACAGGATAAGCACCTCCCCCCCAGAATGGCTCATTCTGAGGTGCAACAGCAAAATAACGCAAACCTTCCTTCTGGAACGCCTGCACAGCTTTGGCAAAGTAGAGTGCATATGCGGTAAACGATTGATCATCCGATTTGATACTTCCGTTGGTTAAGCTGTTTCCGCTTGTTTTCAACCATGTAGGTGGTGACCAGGGAGATCCCCAGACTTTTAGATTCGGTTGATATTTCATACCAGCTTTTGCAAACGGGATCAGATACTTCTTATCATTTTCAATTGTAAAATCTTTCATTTCGTAATCGCCTCTGGTCTCATTAAGCGAATATCCTGGTTTAAAGGAATAATCATTCGCTCCAAGTGGCATCCGGCAATTACTGAAATTACACCCATCTACTGAATCAAACACCATTTTGAGTACACTGTCCCGCATACTTTCTGAGAGTAATGACAACGCTCTCCAACCGACCTCATTGAGACAACCACCATGCCCATCAAATTCCTGATAGGTAGTTTTTTCATCAACACTGATGTAGCTGCTATTGTCATTATCCCAATTGGTCGTTTCTATTTTACCTTTGTCCACCCAGGGAGCACTGTTTGTTGAACTTTGCCATGACACCGATGCAGCAGATACAGTCATCCCAAACATCGACACGCACACAATCATAGTACCAGCTAAAACCTTGTGCATTACTATCCTCCATAAATTAGTGTTATATCATTTCAGGTCAATATAATGAAATGATATGTACAGAGAATTGGAAACTTTTAGAACAATTTGTTTTTTTTGCGAACAAGTTATGTCATAAGTGATTGATTTAAATGACATTATTTCTTTAAAATCTATGAGAACACATCTGTTTTGCATATAAAGTTGATCAGGTCTACAAAAATCTGACCCGAATATTAAAATTGTAAAATCTGTGGAAAAATCGGGCAATAATCTTATTCTCAATTGAAATAAGGCAACATGTTTTATCAAAGAACTTTTTGCACTTTTTAACCCTCAAATTACTTATTCAGTTCTATCAAGTTCAATGTAGTATCAATATTTTTGGCAACATTAAAATTGTTTTTAAGCAAAAAGATTAATTTTTTACTATAATATAGCCTGTAGTTCTTTAAAAATTATTCAATAGAGGAATAATAATGGATACATCCATATCAAATCGTTTTCATTCTATACTACATTTATTTATGATCTCCCTGCTTATGATCTATGTAAGCAAGTCAATAGCTGAGAATATCAGTATATCACTTAAAGAAGACTGGCTCAATCAATACGATGAACTCAAGCAAAAGATTACCTCTTCCCATTCATTAGCAAAACGATCAGTAGAAGACAATCTTGTCGCCGATAAAAATGTACTCGTCCTTCCTACAGATCGAGATCCTGTCGATATTGTTATCCGACGCACTCAAGCAGTTATCAACCATTTAAACCAGATGCAAAACGCTCCGGATCTCTCTTCACTTCAGCTTCGACTCAATACGATTTCATCTCGAGTTCGAACAAGCCTTACAAAATCAACAGCAGACAATACAGACCTCTACCTGGAAGCACGCAGCTTGCAGCGGGAAGCTGTACTAGCTAATCCGTTGCTGGATTTCGATCAGATACTTTTTATCGAACGAGGTGTACTGGCAACCGGATACCACGATGAATTCAACGGAGACCATTGTTGTGATCAGTATTATGGCCATAACGGTAAAGCAGGTGGCGGTCTATACATTTTAAAAAAACCGTTCTCAGGATCTCCCCAGAAAATTAATATCCTTCAGAATGCAACAGTACAGAAAGGACTGATGGCTGGGAAATCTCTTAATGGCGGATCATTCTGCTCACCAGACCTTTCCTTTGATGGCAAGCGCATTGCATTTGCCTGGAGTCCCGGAGGCGGAGATAAATTTGTAAAACAGAACCGGTTCCGCATTTTTGTTGTCAATATTGACGGCACCAATTTGACACAGCTGACCGGTGATGCAAATGAAGACGATCTGGATCCATGCTGGTTGCCTGGTGACAAGAGAATCGTTTTTATCTCTTCCCGACGAGGAGGATATGGACGCTGCCATGGCAGACCTGTTCCAACATACACCATGTATTCCATGGCAAACGATGGCAGCGACCTGTTTTGTATCGACTGGCACGAAACAAATGAGTTTCAGCCAAGCATCAATAATGATGGTAATATAGTATATACCCGCTGGGATTATGTCGACCGGGATGCTGTGATCGCCCACCACTTCTGGATGTGTGGCCCCGATGGTACAGATCCCCGTTCCTGGCATGGAAATTATCCATTACCACTAAATACTATCGACCCGGTAACAGGACAAACTGGTCTTGCACTCCGTCCAATGTCTGAATTTAATTATCTTAGTATCCCTGGTTCATCGACAAAGTATGTCACTATCGCCGGTCCTCATCATGGACAATCATTTGGTGATATTGCAGTTATAGATATTGGTGTTCCGGACGATGGTAAAGCATCACAGGTTAAAAAAATTACTGCCGGCCCAATCCATAGGGATGATACCGGTGATTACGGAACAGCCTGGCCACTCAGTGAGGACCTTTTTTTGTGCAACTACCGGACAGGCCTGTATCTTGTTGACAAATTTGGAAATCGCGAACAAATTTACAACTGCACAACCAATCAGCCGGCGAACCTCAATACTCTTCCCGCATTATTCAGACCAATCGATCCCATTCCGGTACGCGCAAGAAAGCGTAGTGATGGTAGCAACTATCCGGAATTGTCAACTAAAACCTATCAGGGAAAACGTTCGACTTCGCCAGATCATAAACCTGCAACATTGATGGTTGTTGATGCAAAGATATCTGATCTGCCCATTACCAATACTCCCATCAAATGGATGCGCATTGTACAGCTCATACCCAAAGCAACTCCTAATGCAAATGACCCTGCCACAAGTTACGGAACTCAATCACTGACACGTATGCCCCTGGGTGTAGTTCCGGTAGAAAGCGATGGCAGCGTTTACTGCGAAGCCCCTGTTGGCAAATTAGTTTATTTCCAGCTCCTCGATGAAAAGGGAATGGCAATCCGAACGATGCGTTCCGCAACCTATGTTCATCCGGGAGAACAACTGTCCTGTACCGGTTGTCACGAAGACAAATGGACTGTTACCCCGGCAAATCGCACACCAATCGCAATGAACCGACCTCCATCACGAATCCACCCAGAAGTGATTGAGGGTGCTATTCCCTACAACTGGCATCGACTTGTCGCGCCTGTTGTAAATGCCAAGTGCGCACCCTGTCACAAGCAGAATGGAAAAGGCCCCGATATGACTTTCAGCAGTCTTAAAAATTATGCCTTTTCATTTCATGGTGACCAGTCGAATTTTACAAACAGGATAGTTGGCGGCTCACGGTCACTTCCCGGTAAATTTGGCGCTCGTTATGCATCTCTCACATCACATCTGGACAGCACACACCACGGTGTAAAACTGACAGATGAAGAACGCAGACGGATTATTTTGTGGTTGGATCTTAATAGCAATGAACTTGGCGCTTATACCAAGGTTGCCGAGCAAAGACGTGGGGCAATCGTATGGCCTGAATTTGATGTAGATCCACAGAATCCACTGGGAGTCGAGGATCCGAGATCTGATGGCAAACCGGTATTGGCAAAAATCACTCCTGATTTTACCATTGTTAAGCCTGGAAAGAGTGTCCAATTTACAGCAACCGCAGTCGACTCGTTGAATCGTACGATAATACAACAACCATCGTTCAGTTGGAGTGTCAGCGGCGGGGGTTCTATAGACCAGACCAGTGGGCTTTTTACAGCAAATAATGAAGAAGGTGGTCCCTATACAATAACTACTAAAACAATAATTGGTGGAGCACCGAAGGAGTATTCATCAAAGCTGGTCGTCTCCTCACTGAATGGCTTACCATTAACCGGCGGCAATCTCAACCGCATGCTGTGCATTACAAACAGTGCAGGTTCACCTTGCATTGGCCCTGCAGACACCGTAGCGATAACAAGTCTCTATGTTGGAACAGATAAATCCCCTCCAACAGAAGGCAGATCCTCTCAGGTAAACGGCAAAACCTATACCTGGTTAGATGAGACAAGCAGCAACGGCACATGGTTCAGTGGCTGTGGACAGAACACAACATCATATGCATCACTTTACATTGCAAATTATGTATCCCGTACACTAAAATTTGGTTACATTCAGGATGATGAGATAACGGTGTGGATGAATGGCACCAGATTATTCAGTGATAAAAATTATACAACCACCGAGAAATTATCACCATCATTCACAATGCCACGCGGAAATGTCAATTTCCTGTTCAAGTGGAGTAATACAGGCGGTGCAGGTTCGCTTTCTCTGCGCTTTGCAGAAGAAGATGGTGAAACCTTGAATGACCTGCTATTTTACACCAATGTGGATCAAACCCGTATAGAACCAGCTGTAGAGATTAAACCCTTTGTGATTAAGCCATATTCAATTAGTTATTCATCAGGCTATATTCACATTAATGGAACATGCAATGGTGCGCACCAGATAGAAATATTCTCCGCTCGTGGACAGCGATATACTGCTATCAATGGCAATGGTAATCTGAATTACAATTTATCAAAACAGCAGTGGAGTGATGGGTTGCTGATTTTACGTATTGTTCTTGATGGAAAAGTATACACCGGAGCGATTACGGCAATAGTACGTTAATGGTGAATCGTTTTTTCTAAGAACCTCATCCAACGATGACTCCGAAAACCTTTCGACAAGCACACCGTTGGCTGAGTTGCGTTATCTCTCAACCTGGACCTTTCCATTTGCAATTAATAAAGCCGTCAATAAGAAACAGTACAGTATTACCTCCGAGATGTTCATGCCCCATAATATCCACCAGTGCCCGGTAACTTCCCATCTCTGGTGACATAAATGCCAGACTTTGATGTAGATCGTAATTGATCGGTATTTTAATAAGGTAATAAGATTATGACCATTATTACATTACATTTGATTAAAATAATCTAAGGTGTGAGGTAAATTGAAGGGTGTAAGCATAAAACTGTTTTCTGTTAGAAAACAGTATATTCTTTACGAATTACTGTGGATCCCACTTGGCGTAAAGTGTAATTGTGACGCCCGCAGTATAACTCTCACCACCAGTGTATATTGTACCTGTTCCATCTGGATTGGTAGTCCACCCACCAAAGATATAACCGGCTCTTGTCAGACTACCTGAATTTGTATCAATAACAACAGGGACATCTGTTGTTTTTGTCTGTACTTCCGGAACTATTCCACTTTCATATCCATTGCCATCATATTGAACAGAATACGTTCCCAATGCCAGCCATTTTGCATACAGGGTCAAATCAGCATCGGTATCGTAAATATCCCCCTGAGCATAATCAATTCCCCCACCACTGGGCAAAGTGTTCCATCCACTAAAAGAACTCCCTGTTTTTTTGAGATTTCCATGGTTATATTCCAGTTGAATTGAAACTCCGTATGTTTTAGTCTGTGAACTGGGTGCATACCCGGTTTCATAACCATTTCCGTTATAGGTAATAGTAAAGGTTTGCGGCTGCCATCGTGCATACAAAATGACATCTGCATTGTCAGTATAACTTGCACCCCTCGGATAATCCGTACCATTACCATCTGCCGAAGTACTCCATCCGGAAAAAATAAATCCGGTTCTCTCCAAATTCCCTGTATTGTCCGGAAGAGCAAGTGATTGATCGTACTCCTTAATTTGAGGTGCAGGTACTGACCCCGAGGTATTCCTATTCCCATCAAAGGTAATCGTATTTGGCAAGTGTTTCCATTTTGCATATAATATGACATCGCCGTTATCTCTATATTCAGCCCCTAATGTATAGTCTGTACCAACACCATCAGCTGAAGTACTCCATCCGACAAGCGAATAGCCCGTCCTCTCTAAATTTCCAGTATTAGTAGCAAGTATAAGTGCTTTGTCATGATCCTTAAGCTGAGGAGCAGGGACTTCACCTTTCGTATTATTATTTCCATTATAAGTGACTGTATATGGTCGCATCTTCCATTTAGCATACAAAATGACATCTGCATTGTCGGTATAACTTGCGTCTTTTGGGTAATCTATCCCGACGCCATCAGCTGAAGTGCTCCATCCGTCGAAAACATAATCCGTCTTCTCAAGATTTCCCGTATTATCATAAAGCACCAAAGGTACACCAAAAACCTTTGTCTGAGATGCCGGCACAGTACCTTTGGTATTCTTATTCCCATCATAAGTAACAGTAAACGTTCGCGGTTTCCATTTTGCATACAACAACAAATCAGCATTTTCAGTGTAACTTGCTCCATTTGCATATACTTTACCGGTACTATCAGTTGATGTAGACCATCCGTCAAAAATGTAGCCGTTTTTAAGAAGATTTCCGGTATTATCTGATATAATCAGAGTATCACCATAAAACTTCGATTGCATATCAGGGACAGAACCATCGGTATTGTCATTTCCATTATAGGTGACCGTAAATTTTTGCAAAGCAACCCATCTGGCAAAAAGGGTTACAGAAGTATCAGCGGTATATTCTGCTCCTTCAGAATAATCCACTCCTTTTCCATCAGGCTGTGTATTCCACCCTTCGAAAGAGTAACCTTTTTTGACAAGATTACCTGTATTTGCAGCCACAGTCGCTTTATCACCTTTTATTTTGGTTTGTGCGACTGGCACTGTACCTCCAGTACTGTCATTTCCACGATAAGTAATTTTGTAGGTGGGCAGTTGAGTCCATTTGGCATAAAACGTTAAACTTGTATCATATGCAAAGTCTGCTCCTTCTGAATAATCATTTCCATTTCCATCTTCACTGGTATTCCATCCCACAAAATTATACCCTGTCCTTACAAGAGTATCTGTATTATAAGCAAGAGTAATAGCAACACCCTCAGTTTTAACCTGTCCAGCTGGAATCTTACCTCCGGTATTGCCATTTCCATTATATGTTATGGTATAAGTTAAAAGTTTAATCCACTTTGTATAAAGTGTCAAATTAGAATCAGCTGTATAATTTGAACCTGGCTCGTAATTCTTTCCGGTACCATCAGGTTTTGAATTCCATCCTTTAAAGGCATAATCGGTTTTAACAAGTTCACCTGAGTTGGTGTCGATCTGTAAAATCCCGCCTTTTATCTGGAATTGAGTATCGGGAACAGTACCTCCTGTATTGCCATTTCCATAATAAACAACGAAACAGGACTCCGGTGCAGTTGCACTTTGCAGTGTAACACGTATGGTATTCATACCGGTTCCTATATCAGAAACAGTAGTACCAGTATCAATCAACTGCCGGGAACTGCTGTATCTTTCGAAATAAAACCTGCGACTTATTCCCTCCGGTACATACAATTGAATCGTTTGTCCACCAGTATACTCCTGTGGTCCTATCGTTTCCATATCTGGACCGGAGATGGTGAGTTTATATATTGAAGATTCCATAGCGCTGGCAGTTATAATAACAGCTGTCTCGGATGCACCTTGATCGAAAAGAACCGTACTGACCGGTCTATCGCAAGTTGTTGTGATCAACCCAAAGAATAGAAATGGCAGGATATACTGTTTCATGGTAGCTCGATCCTTGTATTAGGGGTCGAAACTGGCTCAGAACTCGGTTTATCCCCTTTCAGAAAAAGAAATGTTCCAATGCCACCACCTGCAAGCAGTGCAACACCACTTCCTATCAAAATGCCTTTTAAAGGTTTTTTCTTTACAACCTTTCGTTCCGTTTTTTTTGTATCACCATCCATGATAAGTCCATTAAGAAGTTTATTGGAAGCCTCATCAATTCCCTTTTCAAGAACTTTATCTATCCCGCCTTTGGTACGCACGGATTCATTAACAATAATGTTTCCGGTCCTGACATCAATAACCCGTACACTCAAAACGGTATAACTCCCTGCGGCACCAACGGAGCCGACTACCATATTCTTTACCCCAATTAATTGCCCCATCTCAACAGCACAGGCATCACTGGTACACCCGCTTTGCTGAAAACCCTGCTCCTTAAGAATCTCCTGCATCTGAGTCCGTTCAACAAGTTGTATCTTACGGGATCTCATCAGTTCAGCACGGAGTTGTTCCGAAATCACCACAGCGTCGCTTTCCTTAACCCCCTGAGCGTTGAGATCATTTACCGCAAGTGTAACAGGATCATTCTCTCCAGCAAAAATAACCACTGCAGAAGCAATAATAAACAGTATCAGAAACATCCGCATAATTCCCAGAATCTCTTTCCTTATACTACAACATGAATTTAATAATCTATTCGCAGATAACATTTTCTGATTTATAATATATATAATCAATTTTTGAAAATATAGATTTGTATGTTGAAATACTATTATATGATGCGAAAAGAAAGAAAACAACTCATTCAGGAACCTGCCCCGATGGATTATCTTTGAAAGCGGAGATCTCTTTTGAAATCCGGTTGGCTTCACTGCGAATACGCATCACTTCAGGATCATTCACATTCTCGAGCTTTCCAACTCTATCGGAGAGCTCCTTGAGACTTTGTGACAAACGTGACGATTCACATGTCACCCAATGGATAATCTGTCCATGTATTTCCCGATACAGTTCTCTGCGAAGAGCTTCATCTGTAGAGGAAATCACTGATGGATGCAATACAGACGGAAGAGTCTCCGAACCGTTAGCTCCAATGAGTTTCTTAATTTTTTCACAGGCTTCTTCTGCTGATAGAGGCCCTGTTTCACCATGTACATCATGAGTTTCAACAACATCCTCAGTCTGTGCTGTTACTTCTTCATCGATACTATCCGGCACCTCATCCATCAGTTCAACCTTTTCAACCTCATCTGCATCAACCATTTCAGCGCTCAGAGAATCCATTGACAACTGTTCTGAATGGTTGTCATCATTATTTTCTGATGGATTGCCTGTTTTATTTTGTACAAATGAAGTAAACGAACGCTTGTTGAATTTTGCCTGAAACAGTAAAAATCCTGATACAATAACAATAAATAAAAGTGTGAGCAATAACAGATTGGAAACACCATTTTTCTTTTCTTTGGTTTTGACCTGTTTTCTGGAATCCACATTATCGTTATTGTTTGATTCAGAAATGAGATTATTATCTTTAACAGACGCAGTAACTGAAGACATCTCTGTTTCACTGTCATCCTTTTGATCTATTTCCGTAGCGACAGCAACCGGCTTTACACCACATCGCAGTACGATTTTTGAGCTGTCCGGCAACATCCAAAAGGTTTCCTCTCTGAATGTATAACGATCGTTACCACATCGATATAAAAGATTTTCATTGTAAAATGCAGCAAAATGAACAGAATCACCTGAACACATTCCTTGACATAACAAAGATGCATCAAGTTTTACCGCAAGCACTCCACCAAAACCTCCAGTACCAGTTTGTATTGGCCAGGCCCAGAACAAAAGATAATTTCCTGTGGCTTCACGGGATGAACCGAAGTACGCGCTATTTTTATCTTTTATGTCGATAAACCATTTCTGGTCTGCGACTGAACGCATTGCATTGGTGCTCCCCGACTGTGTAATCTCATTAATAACCGTCCCGCTAGAATTTATCCTGAGAACGGTTTGTACACCTTTTATCCGTTTCTTCACTTCCAAAAGGAGCATGCCGGCTGAATCCACACTCATTGCAGATACAGATGATGATGCAAGTTTGGATAATTTGTTATATATTGCCGGAAACTCCTTTGCTACATCATCAATGGTAGTTGCACCGGAGTTTGATATACAAAAAAGCAACACAATATATACTGCACAATTTTTTAACACATGAAGTAATCTCATCAGACCCTCAACATTACGGTAAATTCATCACGATCGTGATACAAATGGCTACAAATACATGTTTTCACCAATGATGAAAACCCCTCTTGAGATTTCACCAGTTTTAAAATATCATATGGTTCCGTGTGGCCGCATTTCAGATTAACAATTGCATTTCTGCACCACCTGCTTCCTATCCACTTTTTAACAAGTGCGATTACCCTTGACGGTTCCTCAACCATATCACAGAAGAGCCAGTCAACAGGGTTCGCTGGCTGCCACCTGAAAGCATCTGCGCGAATATGCTCAATATTGCTATTTCCAGCAGCCCCATTTTTCATTGGACCATTATCGATAGCTGTCACCAGTGCTCCACGTTTTGCCGCAGCATAACTCCATCCTCCCGGAGCAGCGCCAAGATCAATAACCTTCTCTTTCATCTGGGGCTGGCTTCCCATTACCGAAAACGCCTCTTCGATTTTCAGATAGGAACGCGATGGCGCAGCAGGATCATCTCTCATTCTGCGCGGTCCGAAAAAAACTGCATTTCTTGAAATATAGAGTTCATTCCTGTTTTTTTCTACAACAAAAAGCCCATTGAGTGATGCATGAGCAGGTGGACAGGCTGTTTCTGCAAGTTTTACAATACGAGAAATTCGTTTTTTCAGCAATTCGCGCAGTCTATTGACACTCGAATTATCGGGTAAAAAACCATTTTCAGAAAATCGCAGCCATGCCACATTCCACAGATCAGTAATTTTTTCCGAACGGATTGCTTCACAAAACCAATCTGCAACGCACTGTACACCATTGCTGCCAGATTCAACCATAGCATATTGACAAGAGTCAAAGTGCCATGAAGAAAAACAAAGATTTCTGATGGAATCGGTACATATATTCTTTGCAATGACAATTCCTTTACTGTCATTAATGCAGTCATTGAAACCGGTATTTGTACATTCAAGAATCGCAGTAGATTCAAATCCAGGCTTTACCGTAAAAAGATTCATCACTTATTTTAAATAACCTGCCTGCAGTTGCATCAGAATTGCCTTATGGATATAAAGGATGAAGCCATTCATAACACATTAAAGATTACCGTACACCCGACTTTTTCCTAAAAGCACACCAGCTTGGTAACCCCTCTTTATCCCTCAGTAATAACACCTTGTCCTTATAATTGACCTCGGCTGCCATAATGAACTCTTTTCCCTCAAAATTGACACGACACCCTTTGACTTCAACCTCATTTCCAACCCCAAAGCCGATATCCTGATACATAATGTACCAGGCTGGGCCAAGATGAACTGTATACTCATTATTGTTATCTTTAACTATCATGAAAACACCGTAAGACATTTCACGGGAAGGTGAAATGGTGTCGATTTTTGTTACTTTTCCAACATACGTCTGAATATTGTATTTATCGTACGACATGTCATACTTTCCAGCAATTCCCCAGAAATTACTGCCTCTCCATTTAACGCCCTGTTGAGCCTGAACACCTGATAACAGTCCCCATAGACATAAAACAACAAATATCGCACTCCTCTTCATTGGTTTAGCTCCTTTCGAACCGTTTAAATAATTTATTTTTATATAAAATAGTTACTGATTACCCGGGATACAAAATATCATGATACTTCATTCATGGTTTTTTTGGCTTACCTTTTACTGCATACCCCGCAGCACCAAGTCCTGAAATCTCCTTTTCTGTCAGTCTGCGAACGGCACCTGATACCAGATCGTCCAGTTTAACACAACCGAAACGAATTCGCCTCAATCTGCCAACCTGCACCCCAATTGCCTCCATCATGCGCCGTACCTGACGGTTTTTCCCTTCATACAGGTCAATTTCGTACCAGAACTGTTTTCGATCTTCAAGCGGTTCCGAAATTTCATAAACATCTCCCGCCCGCAACAGTTGTCCCTGCGACTCAACACCTTTTCGAAAAAGAGCGATCTCATCCACTGTTAACTTCCGGCTCACTTTTACCTGATACACTTTTTTGATTGAATACCTCGGATGAGTTACTGCATGTATCAAATCTCCATCATTGGTAAAAAGCAAGAGTCCTTCGGACTGATAGTCAAGGCGCCCGACATACTTGAGATGATCAGCATTAATACCAGCCTCAGAAAGCACATCATATACAGTTACGCGCCCTTCCGGATCACTTTTTGTAACCATTACTTCACGAGGTTTATTTAACGCATAATACTCGAGAGCGTGGAACGGTTTAATCACTTTTCCATGAAATTCAACGATATCGACACCCGGAACAACCGAAACACCCAATTCAGTTACCAGTTGACCATTGACGTAAATATGACCGCCACGAATCAGTTCATCAGCTTTTCTGCGTGACTGCGAGCCACACTGCGCCAGATACCGGTTTAACCGGATTCTCTTTACAGATTTATCAGAATTCAACAATTGCATACCCTGTTTTTTGATCTGGAATGTTTCCCTGATGTAAATAACTCACTTACATACTCAGCACATTGTACTTTCATTCCACAATTTTTTATAATTCGATCTAAGGAATACCCATCGATGGTCACCCCTGCTCCATTAAACATAACTGAAGGCAGACAGGCGTAATCATATGATCCTTTTTTCATTTTTAAAATCCGAAGAACATCCTTTGCTGTTAGCAAGCCGGCAACCGTCACCGTTGTTGCGCCAAAGAACTCATTTTGAACCGCAACGACTTCTATCAATAACTCTTTGCTCAATACCATAATCTCTTCAACTATTTTTTGAATATACGCAAAGGCTGAAACAGAACACAGGAGCAGTACCTTTTTCTTTGAAATAATTTTCATTGTATTTGCCAGCACTGATTTTTTTACTAAACTCCAGTTTTCAAGCTGCATCCTGATCAATCCCACACCATTTCCTATTTGAGGAAAGTCTTCATAGTAGCTGTATGATGGAATTTTCCGCCGGGCTTTGATATATAGCTCATCAGCACAAAACAGTCGTCTGAATCCATCCGTTCGTTGCATTCTTTCACTGATATCAGTTGCCATTGCGAGGATTTCAACAGCAAGTTCACGCTCGACCATCTTTAAGGGGCTTTTCCTAAATCTGGTAATACCGACCGGCACTACAGCTATGGATCGGATCGATTCCCCCAGCTTAAAAAGGTCCTTAATGGTATTTTTCAAAAACTCCCCATCATTATACCCTGGACATACAACGATTTGAGTATGAATCATGATACCATGTTCGGTTAAAAATTTCAGTTGCTCCAGTACCAGCGGTGCCTTTTTTATCCCAAGCATTTGCGTGCGCACCTGCTGATCTGTCGCGTGCACCGACACAAACAGAGGTGAGATGCCCAGGCGAACAGTTTTTTCAAGATCACTCTGTTTCAAACTGGTCATAGTGACATAATTGCCATTAACAAAAGAGTGTTTGACATCCTCATCTTTGATATATAAACCACTTCGCAGTCCGGGCGGCATTTGATCAATAAAGCAGAAAATACATCGATTTCGACATCTGTTGATAGGGTTCTCATAAAAAGTAACCCCCGAAGGAACGCCCTCTGGTCGTAAAATTGAGCAGGTCCTTGATTCACCATTTCTCTGGTATTGTACATCCAGATGATAGTCTGCGGTAAAAAACCTGAAATCGAGTTCATCCTCAATTTCATCACCATTAACCGCAGTAATTATATCTCCCCTTCGAATACCAGTTTGAGAGAATATTGATTCAGATTCAATTGATTTAATTTTTAGACCTGTTTTTTTCACGCATATACCAGTGGAAAATGGTTTAAAACACCCGACATCATTAAAAGATAGTGTGTTACCAGTTTTAATCATTGAAAAATAATTTCTCGTATACGTATAATTGAGGTTAAGATTCCTTTTTATTTAGGAATCATAACGTCTGGGTAATCGGATAATGTGAATTTTAAAAATATCTGCCCATGAGAAAATTTGAATTCTGGAAAGGGGTTCAGCGTGGAAGTCAAAAAGTTTGTTTACTGGCTATTATTACTTTTAATCGGTTTGTTTCTTTTATGTACCATTCAGGATGATAATGGAAATCCTGTAAATCCACAGAGAGCAGAGAATCCTGTTGTAACTAATCCCGATGCTGTACCACTCCTGTTTGTTTCAGCCGATAGCACGTATATCAAACAAGGAGACACACTTGCTATAACTGCTCGTGTTTTTGCCGATACAAGCAAGGGCGATTCGCTTCGTCTACCAATGGCTGGAGCCAGTGTGACAGCAACCGCAAGTCGGGGCAGAATTCTTGATGACACTATCACGACAGATAATAATGGACGTGCAAGGTTTTTGTTTACCGATACAGTAAATGGACGTGTGGAAATCACGCTGAAGACCTCAACTACAGTACAAACATTCCGTTTTGAAGTTACCGATACTCCCGATCGGATCCAGAAACGCATTGAAGTCCTACCTGGTCGCGCGATCATTAAGGCGGACAATGACGATACGACCATAATTTCCGTCTCGATCATCAACGAATTGCACAACCCTATTGCTGGCGAACAAGTTCAGTTTATAACAACTTCAGGGGTTATAACAGGTGATGGATCTGTTGAAAAAAATTCAGGACAAAGTACCACCGATATCAATGGAATTGCCCGTGCAAAATTACAGAGTGCAAATATCAATGATACCGCATATATAACTGCATATCTTGTGTCGGACCAATCACTCAGTGGCGAAACAGAAGTAATTTTCAGAGGTATGACCATTTCTATCCAGAGTTCAAAAGCGAATATGGGTGTAGGTGATACAACACTCATAACAGCCAGACTTCTCAATGCCTCGGGAGTACCAGTCCTAAAATCCCCTGTTTTTTCTTCATTCTCAAATGGCACATCATCTAACCTTCAATTCCTCTCTCGTGACACTATGACTGATCATGAAGGATACGCACTATTTAAAGTTCGCGCAATTTCAAATGGAATGGATAATATCGTTTTTTCTGCTGCCGGAACAGACGCATCGTTGCAAATAAATGTATCATCGTTGAAACTCACGTTATCTATTGACAAAACTATTCTTCAAACAAGAGAAACCGATTCATCCATTATTACAGCAACTTTTACAAATAATACAGGAACCCCATTAAATGGCCGTTTGATAAAAATGACCCGCAGTTACAAATCCGCAACAGGTACTGATACGACTGATATATTAAGCTCTACAACCGATGTGTTAGGTAAAGCCTATTTTACAATCAAAGCTCTTAGCTATGAAGGCAGTATGCGTACTGAAGCTGTGGGTTTCGATCCCTCTGAAGGGTATGCATCTGCAGATACCGTTATCCAGTTTATGACAACAAGGGTCATGGTAATGCGTGGACCAGCCACAATTCCCGCTGATGGAGAAAGTCAGAAAGCCATTACCGTTATTGTAAAAAACGAAAGCGGCAATCCGATCATTGGCGACAAAGTCACATTCACCACAACAGCAGGAGTAATCCCGACAGATACAATAACAGATAACGAAGGAAGAGCGATTGTAAATCTTACCAGCGACAGACGAAATATTGCAGCAGTTATTACTGCGACACTCTCCAGCGATCCAACAAAAGTACAATCCATTACCGTTGATTTTACAGGGGTGGATATTGAAGTTTCAACAAATCCTCCCAGTATCAGCAGTAATGGAGGCGATACATCACATGTGCTTATTACGCTTGTAGATGCCTCGAAAAAACCTATCTCAGGTGAGCCAATCAATTTTTATAAACAGCAACCTGGAACAACTATCAGGCAGATCGACACAGTCACTAACAACAGTGGTGAAGCACGATGTGTAGTATTTGGCACCGGAACTGGGCGCGACACCATCAAAATCACTGCAGCTGGTGCAACGGGTTCCGCGGTAATCAACTACTCATCAAATAAAATTGTTATTGATACTGCTACAGGACAATCCTGTGTTGCAGACAGTAGCGATTCAACACTTTTTAACATAACCTATTTGCAGGGTGACAGTGTTACGAGAATTCCCAATGCCCGTTTGGAAATCAGTGCAACCGTTGGAGATTTTGATACGGTGTTCGCACGAAATTTCACAACAGATCCCAATGGACAGGTTTCCTTCTATCTGCGTAATCCCCATTTTGCCACAACCACTACCATTGCAGTACTTGCCTATACTTCATCAGAAATTACGAGTCAATCATACCAGCTGTATTTCAGAGCAAATAATGTATACTCAATTACGTTGTCGGGAACACCGGAGGTTATTGAAACTGGAACCGGTAAAGCAAAAATTACTGCTATTGCATTCGATAAAAATAGAAACCGTGTAAAGAATGCCCGAATATCATTCAACATTGTCAACGGTCCCAGTGGTGGTGAATATCTCTCGCCGCCAACAGCACTCTCCGGGGATGATGGAGTTGCTCAGACATATCTGGTTGCAGGAAAAACCCCCAGTACATTCAGACAGGTTTGGATCACTGCAGGTTCCTTCTCAACAGTGAAATCTGATACTGCAAAATTTACCATTGTTGGACCACCTGCTTATATTACTATCCGAAGTAATGTTCTCAAAGGAGAAAACCCCAATGATGGAACCTTTGCACTTCCGTGCGCAGCAATCGTAACAGATATTAATGGCAATCCTGTCGTGGATGGTACCGAAGTCACCTTCAGTCTGAAGATTTCTGCATTCCTTATTCCACGTCTTCATGCGACCTGGATGGAAAATCTCAGCGGA
The DNA here is from genome assembly GCA_050301235.1 of Chitinispirillaceae bacterium. Classification (GTDB taxonomy): domain Bacteria; phylum Fibrobacterota; class Chitinivibrionia; order Chitinivibrionales; family Chitinispirillaceae; genus JAFGIN01. The sequence continues at coordinate 27,214 of JBNKZD010000299.1, forward strand.
GACCGAAACTGCTATCCTGTGGTTGACACAACATATGATATATACCCGTTTGAAGATTTAAATGATAATTATACCTGCGATCCTGGAGAAGACAGGAATAATGATGGATATGCAAACAGAGGTGAAGACCTCAATGGTGATGGTAAATATATCAGAGGTCCCAAATTCATTGATGTCAATGGTGACGGGAAGCGGCAATTCAATCCAAGACTCCCTGTGGAAGAGCGTTACCGTTGTTACAACGACTATTGGGTATTTGCAGATCTCAACAGTAATAACAGATGGGATCCGATAGAACCCCTGATGGAACCTGAATATCTTGCTGCATACGAATCTCTTCAAAGCGATTCCGCATTCATATATTACCCGGATATTCGAACCGCAGCAGATTCGGCAGCATTTAAGGTACTTGCCTATTACGACTCACTCTATGTTAACGGAGCCGGATATCATAAGAAGTTCGGTTCATATGATATCGATGCAGATAACAATGGCGTCCCGGATCCAAATACAGCTGTAGCAATCACACGTACAGTCCAGACCATCGGGGGGAAAGCTCTTAACAAAATTACCTACGGTCAATCTGATGCACTTCGTATCGAGGTTATGATGTGGGCTGAAAGTCAGGGTGTCAGCACCCTCACTCCGGAACAGATAATACTTCCAATTGTTAAAGATGATAAATGATGGAGATATATTGTGTTTAAATTACCATTACTGCTGATTCTCGCTGTCTCTATGCTATACAGTTCCAACCTGGCCAATCCAGCGGTATCTGTGCCGGCATCACGAATCACTATTAGCGCATCATACCTGGTGAGTGGTTATACCATTACCAACCTTGAGATACCATCTCTTTTCAACAGGGTACATGCACGTGTAGACTACTCCCTCCTATCAAACCTCAGCATTGGAATTGATGCCGGCGTTACTCAGATCGATGTCGAGAAATACAGCATCGGGTTTGATTCATTCCCTGTTTTTCATGGCAAATTTGGTTACTCCGGCGGTGCCCATCTCAAAATTTCATCTCCATTTTTCCTGAAAAAGACAATTGCATTTACAGGTATTGGCAGTGCAACTACGTTTTTATCTCAAAATAAAGACAAAGCAAGTTATGGAGGATTTGATGGAGCTGGTGCTGTTGGTATACAGTTTCATATTCCACGATTTGGTTATATAACAGCAGGTCCAATGATGTATCTGATCAAAGGAAAAAATGAAAGTTACGATGGAATTAAAGGCAAATACTCAAACATTAACAATCTCCGAGGCTGGCTTGCGATTGATTTTTTCCCGGATCTCAAGGAGATGAGTTCAAATAAGCCATTCATTACGTTGGAAATCACCGCCTCCCCTGAAGCTGATTATTCGAAAAGAATACCCTTACAGGAGTTTAGTGTTTCAATTTGCATCGGTTCAATAACCAAAAAAATGAGAGGCATTGAAAACGGAGTTGAATGGAAGCCATAAAAATTAAAGCGGTGTCGAGCTGAATTCGTATTGATGTTGAACTTCTGAGATTATTTCTGCATAAAAAAAAGGCCGGTTTACACTGGCCTTTTTTTATATTCGCGATTTAAATTATCACATAAATAAGTCTTTTATCTTCGTCCAGGTAGTTTTTGGTTTGCTGGTCAGCAACGCTCCAGCTTCCTTATTGAGTTTCGGACTCGCTGCTGCAACTTCATTTTTTTGTGGTTGTGAATTATACTTTTTTGAAGATGCAGTGTCTTGTTGTGCAACACTGAAAGCAACAACTGTTATTAAAGCGATAAAAATTTTTGTATAACTCATAGTTGAAACTCCTGCAGTTTCTCTTAATATACTATTAAATTTCAAATAATGCAGAAATGTTTTTATTTAATTATAAAAATTTCTCTAAATCTGTATTAATTTTGTCGCTGAGAATAGATGAAAAGTTCAATTTTTTAATCTTTTCAGCCTAAATGTTCCAGCACTTTATCACGAACTTCAGAAAAACTAATAGGCTTATGAATAACATCATGGATTCCATCAATTCGCAAAAGATGAGGTTCCAGATCACCTTTCCAGCTTGTTACAATAAAAAATTTGGTATCAGTGGCCTGATGTTTAACCCATCTTGCAATGGTACGTCCACCCACTTCCCGAACACACAATGAAGCAAATACAGCATCATAAGAGCTGCATTTTAACTGCTCCATGCCACCTTCGGCAGTCTCCGCAACAGTAACATCACACCCCAGGCGTGAGAGAGACTTCCTGAGCAACTCTCTTAGAATAGTATCATCATCGATAACAAGAACATGAAACATAGCTAACATACCCGGGAAAATCAAGCTATTCCTATGCCAAGCAATCAACCACTTAACGGTGATTAATAAATCAATGTTTATTCATACGTCCCTAAATAAACAAGTTTTTCTACCAACTACACCATATCAATCAATAACTTAGTTGAAATTGCTCACACTCATTTAACAATATTGAGAACTCAACTATTCTGCTGCGACGAAAATATTATACTGATATCTTGGTTGAATTCAGGATAATAAACCATGGTAATAAAAGTCAAAACAATACCTATATATGGCATTTTTACCTAATCATTACTTTTTTACAACTCATGAATTAGTAATGGCTTTCGACTGATATTTTTATTACTTTCATTATATTGAATGACTATGCACTCGGTTCTTTTACCGGGATCGATATTGATAATCATCCTGTCAATCAACTTTCTTACTAACATTAATCCTCTACCATGCTCTTCCCCGGTCGTTTCATCACGACAACTGTCCAGCCATCGTAATGCAGCTTCCTTTTTCAAATTACCCTGAGGATCCTCGATGGCTACGCCAATCTTGGATTCATCCACAGCCCATGAAACCTTAACAGCTTTTTCGGCCGGTACAACAAAATCCTCTGACCAAAGTTCGCGTGGGACTCCAGTCATCTGAAGAACCCCATGAAAAAAAGCATTTGAAACAAGCTCATCAATGGCTATTTCGAGGTAAACCGCGCGGTCTTTCGATGCCAGTTGTGTTATAACAGGTATGATATCTTTCGTATTTGAATAACTCTGGATAGAAACAGTATGTATATCACTGCCGGGAAAGAATCGTTTCAAGCCGAAAATATCACCTGTAAGTAATGATTTTACATAGGATGATATCTCCTCAAGACTGAAATCCGCACCCTTCAGAATAATATTTCCAATGTTATGTTCGCGAACAGATGAAATATACCTGTCCACATCATAACTGGTCATCATTATATGTTTCACTGATGGATATTTTGACTTAAGGATTCGAAACAGTTCAAACCCACCCATTCCGGGCATCTGAATATCTGAGACGACAAGATCCGGAAGTTTTTGTTGAATCAAATTAAGAGCTTCAATCCCATTTTCGGCAGTTCGTACAGCATACCCCTGAGAACTGAATAATTGATTCAGTATTGTGCAGATATTCGAATCATCATCTACAACAATTATGTCATAATTCTGTTTTTTACCCACGTTGATCTGAAATCCAAGCCCGTAGTAGATTGTAACTCTTTAACACCTCATTATCAGCCTGCCTCCCAAATGGAATGTTATTGAGTGCAGCATAGACAGAATATATATATTAGGACAAATTATCTTTAAAAGTTTTTGTTCATATCCTCCTTACTATATTCTTCAATAAAAAAGGTACAATCAATATATTTCAGAGTAAGCATGAAAATGGAAGCATTTTAACCGTTTTACATTGCTTTCACATTATTATATAATTTAGGGGTTATGCATAATGTGCTGAGTTTTATGATTCATACAGTAACTAAATAACAGCTGAAGATGACTGAGGCTATAATGCTCCCTATCAGCCAACTCCTTATTGTAGCGCTTATTCTTGCACTTGCAGTAGTAATTTTTACAATTATCGAGTGGTTCCATCTCGGAACACTCTCTTCAGCTATTACCAGGATCGAATCTCTCATTGAAAAAAAGTCGCAGGAATTTGATGTGTTCCGTCGGGAAAGGGCAACAACTCCCCCACCTCAATCACATACTATCATTCCACAGCAGCCTGTTTCGATCGAGCCGACAATGAGCAGTGAAGAACTTTCGGGGGAGATCCAGATAATCCGAAATATTGGTGGCAGATTCAGTGATACCAGTCAGATCAATATGCAAAATCAAACAGTAAGCTCATTTGATCAGAAAAATTCAGCACCACCATTGCAGAACATTACATTATATTTATACTCCGACGTATCCAAGGATGCCGATTTCAATACACTGTGGAACACTCTCAGTGGTTACCTGAATTCGGACGCGTTTGTTGATGTAACTATCGATTTTACTGGTATCGGGTTTCTCTACGAAAACGAGATCCGTTACCTCGATGAGATTGTTAAATTAGTTGTAAGTAAACAGGGCAGTATGGTTTTTACCAACTGCTCCACCGATGTTACTGCCCTGATGCAGTCTCATCCCCGTTTAATATCCAAAGTCAAGTGCGTAATATGATCACTCTCGGTATCGAATCATCCTGTGATGAAACATCTATCGCTCTTCTGGAAGATGGCAGGATTGTAAATAATAAAATTTTTTCCCAGCAGGAACACTCCCAATTTGGTGGTGTTGTCCCTGAAATCGCATCTCGCGCTCACCTGGATAAAATTGACCGGCTTACCAATTCTGTTCTTGATGAAACAGGTATGAAAATCAAGGATATTGACCTGATCGCTGTTACCGATAGCCCAGGGCTTGCAGGAGCTCTCCTTGTAGGTATCAGCTTCGCACTGGGTATTCATACCGCAACCGGTATCCCTGTCATTGGAATTAATCACCTCGAGGGGCATATCTGCTCCGTTTTTCTTGAACACCCGCAACTTCAGTACCCGTTTTTAGCACTGGTGGTATCGGGCGGACACACGGCAATTTATAAAGTTATCGCTGCCGGTACCTATGAATGTCTCGGAGAAACAGTCGATGATGCTGCTGGTGAAGCATTTGATAAAATCGGTAAACTTATCGGTTTCGCCTACCCTGCAGGACGTGCAATTGAACAAACTGCAGCAACAGCAGTAAAGCCCAATCCGATTACATTCCCTATTGCTCAGGTATCAAAAATTCCCGGGCTTAATTTCAGCTTTTCGGGACTTAAAACAGCTGTTAAATATTTCATAGCATCAAAAGATGAACATTTTATTCAGGAGAATCGTCCACAAATCTGCGCTGCATTTCAAAATGCGGTCATAGATTCACTGGTCAATAATCTCTGGAAAGCATCCTGTCAGACAGGAATTCGAGATGTCGCTCTGGTTGGTGGTGTGGCCTGTAACGGTGCATTACGAGCAGCATTAAAAACACGGCTTGATAACAGAGTCTATTTCCCTGTTCCATCACTCTGCACAGATAATGCAGCCATGATCGCTCTTGCAGGATACTTCCGTCAACAAAAAGGGCTGACTCGTTTTCCCCGTCTCGACCCTTCTTCAGTACTTTAAAAAGGAGAATTGAATGTTCTTTATCCTACTGTGCCTCTCAACCATCCTCACATCATTTCTTATCATGATCGTAATTCAGTTATTGCGTATCGAAAAAACAATCAGCAATTCTAGCGATTCGACCGAAAGTTATGTAAAAAAGCTCTATGGAAAGCAGTAGGTTTTACAATATCGAATACCGCTTCAGATAAAAATGGAGCACTTCGACCGTAACCTTTGCTATTGCGATAATTGGAATCGCCAGTAGCATTCCGATTATTCCACCTACCTGCCCACCAACGGTGATCCCGATGATCACTGTCAATGGATGCATGTTGACACTTTTTCCAACCGCAATCGGATAGACAAAAGTACCCTCAATAAACTGCACAACAACAAAAACAATGATCACTTTGACAATAGACGCTCCTGTCAGCCCTTCAGGACTCATCAGCAGAGAGAGGAACGCCGGAATAAATCCAATCAACGGTCCGAAATAAGGAATCAGGTTTCCGATTCCCGCGATAAGCCCGATCACAATAAAGAATGGCATTCCGATCACTGCGAGGCCTATTGATGTTAATACCCCGACTGCAAACGCATCAATCATCTGCCCGCGGATAAACGACTGAACCGCAACAGATACCTTATGATTCAACAGAAGCATCATCTCAAAATACCGGTTAGGTATCAGACGCAGAAAAGCTTTTTGTATCAGATGGCCATCTGCAAGAAAGAAAAAGGTGAAAATTGGAATCAGAACCAGAAGGGAAACCGCCGATGCTGCTTTGCCTGCCCATACACCAAATTGATCAACACCACTGTCCGGTTTCTTGGAGAGAAAAGTTTTTCCATATTCATACAGATCGGGAATCTGCGCACTGGGGAACTTTTCCTGTATCATCTGCTGAATACTTAACAATGTTTTCCTGATCATACTCTCGTAGTAAGGCATATTCTCAGTTATGTTTTTTGCTTCATTGGTTATTACAGGAATAAGCAGATAGAGTGTCGCAGCTGCAGCAAGTGTAACGGTAATATAAATACCGACAAGGATTACAATTCTGTTAAGTCCGCGATTCTCAAAAAAAAGTACAACGGGCTGCAGCAAAAATGTCAATAAAAGAGACACCAGCATCGGCATGAACAGCAGATTCAACGAATAGAGTATCGCAAGGATAATCACAGTTACAATCGCGAAATATCCCGTTCTGATAAACCAGGTGGAAATCTTCTTATCAGTCACGGTTTCCACCCTCCCCGGCCACCTGATTAAGCTGTATCTGCAGTGTTTCAAGGTTCTCGTTGGCTTTAATCAGACGCCGACAGGTAAGCCGCGACAGATTTGAGAGTATTTTGATGCCAAGCCGCTGGTTTCTGGCAAGAAGAGTTTCGAGGTCCGGTTTCGAAAATCCCAGAAGTACCGTATCACACCGTGCGACGGCAGATGCACTTCTTGGGAGTTCATCAAGTAGAGCAATCTCACCAAAAAAGCTCCGTTCAGGAATATTGGCAAGGTTCATTTTCTGAGATTCTGCAACATTCTTGATTATCTCAATCTCACCCTTACTGACAATGTACATTCCAGCCCCAGGCTCCCCTTCATTAAAAACGACCTCACCTTTTGCATAAAACCGCTCATGAAGAATTCGCTCGATCTGGATCAACTCGGAATGAGTTAGAGACTCAAAAACCGGCAGGGATTTCAGCAATTCGATTGTAGCTTTTTTTTCCTCAGTTAATCGGAAAAAATATGACCAGATTGGATGTTCCATAAAAAACGACCTTTATTACGTGGCTAAACCGGTAATGTCCATATTCAGAGTAAAAGAAGTGCTTGGTTCCACAAACAACATTTATTGTATAATATTGAAGGCACAAATTCTATAAAAGAACTGCTTTTCCTACATCAGCCAAGATTACCAAACATCGCTTCCACATACGCTTTTGGATCAAAATCCTGAAGATCCTCGATCCCTTCACCAACGCCTATTTTTCTGATTGGTATTTTGAACCGTTTGGTAAGTGCAAGAGCAACACCGCCCTTGGCGGTTCCATCCAGTTTTGTTATAACAAGCCCGGTCAGGCCAACACTTTCATGAAATACCTGAGCCTGTTTTATCGCATTCTGACCGGTAGTTGCATCGACGACAAGAAGAATTTCATTTGGTGCATGAGGGGTATTCCTTTTAATCACACGGAGAATTTTTTCAAGTTCATTCATCAGGTTCACCTTTGTGTGGAGGCGACCTGCTGTATCGAGAATCAATACATCAATATCCCGGGCGCGAGCAGCTTCAATGGAGTCAAACGCAACAGATGCTGCATCCGAACCTTCCTTCTGGGCGACAAAATCCGATTCAGTACGCTCTGACCAGATTCGCAGCTGCTCAATCGCACCAGCCCGGAATGTATCTGCAGCACCAAGCATAACCGATTTACCTTTACTGCGAAACTCATTGGCGATTTTGCCTATTGTGGTGGTTTTTCCAACCCCATTTACTCCAACGACCATGATAACCCATGGCTTAGGAGGGAAATCTTCAGGTAGTGAAGTAACTGTAAGCCCCTTTATTATCATTGCTTTAAACAGCTCGTATGCTTCACTGACCAGAGTGACCTTGCAGTCTTTCAAATCCTGCTTCAATTCTTCGATAATGTCTGTGGCCAGTTCAATACCTATATCAGCAGCAATCATTGCCTCCTCAAGGGAATCAAAAAACGCATCATCAAAACGACCATCACCACCCATAATTGATGTAATCTGAGTGCGAGTTTTACTTAATCCATCCTTAAGTCGAGCCAATAAATTCATTTTTGAACAGTTCTCCGTGTTCCTGCACATCTGTTAGGTAATGTGCCCATTGTTTAATAAATTCCTTAAAGGGTAAATATATATTTTAGCTGCAAGCTACTGAGTGAGGAATATATGGTTCAAACATTAACTGCTTTGATTCATCGTGAAGATGAAAGTTGTACAAATATCCACTCGACATTAAACCTCCAGAAGCGTATTTTAATAGTAATCGAACCTATAAACAGATGGTTAATTCATAATGCGATTACAAGAAATTAAGAAAAAGCCAATTTATCTGGATATGTGTTCATTGTGCAGATCTTTCGATGATCAGCAGTTTCTGCGCATCCGACTTGAAACTGCAGCAGTTGAACTTATAATGGAACATTAAAACCGGTGATTACTTATTATTTTATTCTACCGCTCACCGCTTCGAAATCGATAACTTTGAGGATCCCTACGAACGGGCTGAGGTTCAGGATTTTTTAGATAATTGGGGTTTAAATGCAGATAAATATGTATCACTTCGTAATACCAGGGAAAGAGCCAATGAGCTTTCAGATAATGGGTTTTCAGTTTCTGATGCTATTCACACCGCTTTAGCAGAAGTTTTAAACGCAGCTTTTATTACCTGTGATGATAAGTTAATTAAAAAATGTCGAAGATATAAAGTAAACACCTGGTGTGGTACTCCTTTAGAATTTTGTGAAATCGAGGAATTAAGATGAAAGCACTTAAAAGTCTTGCTGATGATCAGGTTCTTGAAAAAGGCATGCATGCTCTACATCGCGTATTGGGCCCTGCTGGAACAAGACGATTTATTACTCTTACACGTCCAGTGCGAGAAGATAGTGTAAGCAGACATCAAAAATGGCAAAAAACATTAAAAAAAGACGAGTTCTTTGATAAAGTATTCGGATCTGGCACAAAATGATACAACGGTCGCTATAACTTGCAAAGTTCTCAACAAAAAAGTATATACCTCAGGTTTTCATTGCCAAACAAAAGGCTACCAATTTCCAATAGCGCCATGTTTTCAGATTAGTTAACACATCTTCTTCATCTTCACTTTTGAGATTAATTCTTATCTGGTTTTTATGATGCTTTCCGTTCCGGGGTATTCATGGTTTCTTTTACGATTTAATTCTGAATATTGCATGAGTTTTCTTGAAACTGCAAATAATAAAAAGGTGTTCAGGTTCTGGCAGAGAGGTGGAGGGTTTGACAGGAATCTTTTTAATCCGGAGGCTTTTCATGCAAGTATCAGATACATTGAAAGTAATCCAGTTAGAGCTAATTTGACCTCGCAGGCAAATGAGTACAGGTGGTCAAGTGCATGGTTATCTGATAGTTTTAAGATATGGCGACCTGAAATTGACAGAAAATCTATACCAGTGAAGATGGTTAACAGAGTTTAATTTACTCTATTATCTTTTGGAAATCTTGTGACTTTTTGCGTTCAATTGTGTGTCCTGAACTTTAGTTCAGGTTTTCAACAGTATATGCCGTTTTT
>JBNKZD010000300.1:0-12592 GCA_050301235.1 Chitinispirillaceae bacterium
ATTTATCGTGGCAAACCTTCCGTATCGGGTGGGGAGTCAAAAATAAACCGTACGCAGGTAGAGACGTACGGTTGCACGTCTCTGCCTGCGTACGGTTTATTTTTGCGGGGGAGGGTGCGTTGTTACAACGCAAGCCCCTCGCTTCCTATGAGAAATCAATTAAATAATGCGATAAATGTTCCTCCACCCCAAGGCAGAAATTACCGGGACGAAGTGTAGCCCAGAGGAGGCCCGACCCGATAGGGGAACGCCCAATTTACCTCCTATATTTTAAAATTATAAATTGAGCTTTGTGGAGTCTAACCAAACAAAACCAGACTCACTGCCGCACCAAGCCCGCTCAGGTAAAACATCCCGTCAGCCATCAAATTAAAAATCGCAGAACGACGGTCTCTGAGTTTGGGATTCCACTTCACGAAGTAAAAAATGTACATGAGCACCGGAACCTGAAGCAGAAAACGGAGGCTGGTTGTTCCTGTATAGGCTGTTATACTTTTAAGACCCGGCGCGATCAGGAGCATTAAAAAACTGATCAGAACTATAAGGTAAATTGATTTCCGGGCCCGCTTTTCACCTACTATAGTGATAAGTGTTTCACGTCCCATGATTCTGTCACCCTCGATGTCGCGTAAATCAAAAACCAGGGATCGCAGAAATGCAAGAATAAATATCCAGATGAAAATCGCTACAGTGATAGGTTGCAGAATGAACACATTATGAAGCGCCTGAGGCATGAATGTCAGGACCGTTGCCCAGGCAAGTGCAACAAAAAGATCTCTTGATGAGGGTACGTCTTTTAATGTGCGGTAACGGAAAAACTGTTCAAGCCACTTTGGAACAATGGTAATATGGTACACGGAACCCGCGAACGATGCAAAAAGCATAAGGTAAAAAAGCGGACGAGAGTACAACCAGCTGATACAGAGAACTGCAAGTATACTCGCTCCTGACAGGTGATATAATTTACTTTTGTGTTTTTGGTAAAAAGTAAATTGCCATAACCCATGATGTGCTGTGTGTTCAAAGCTGGTCACACTGTTCCAGAGATACATTGATAAAAAATAGAGAAATGAGAGCAGCATACCACGTGGCTGGAATACCAGTTCCTGATGGTAACACGAAACAAAGTAGATTGCAACCGCACCAAGTGCCACAAAGAAATTCATATTGGTAAGGGCATCAAGGTAGCGGAAAAAACGGTTTTTCAACCCCTTTCGTTCTATCTGATTCAGGTACTGGATATAGTCAACTACTCGTTTAATCATCCAGTTCGGAGTCGATGCACCGGCAGTGATTCCCAGTGTGGCACACTTGCTTATCGCTTTCCAGTCGATCTCCTTTTCAGTTTCGATATGTTGTGTTGGTATGCCGCTATCCTGTGCAATTTTTGCCAGTCGCTGGGTGTTGGCACTGTTTTTTCCACCGACGACAATCATTCCGTTAACCTGCTGTGAAAACTGCTGTATCTCCAATTGGCGCTGATCTGTTGCACTGCAGATGGTTTTCTTTATCACTACCTGATTGTTTGAATAGATTTTTTTTAAAGTCTCAGCAATCTGATCAAAGAGCAGCCGGTCAAATGTTGTCTGAGAGACCAGGCACACTTTATCAAACAGTGGAAGTTTCCTGACATCATCAACCGTCTGCACAAGATGTCCGGCTTCAGCTGCATAGCCCAGCAAACCGATCACCTCGGCATGACCTTCATCACCGGTAATAATAATTGTATACCCCTGCGCTTTAAAGCGTTCGATCACTTTATGAACGGTTTTAACCTTGGGACAAGTTCCATCGATGATGGCATGGCCGGTTTGAGAATATTTTTGTTGTAACTGAGGTGGTATGCCGTGCGCTCTGATAAGCAGGGTCTCATTACCCGTCGCTTTTTCATCCTTCAGGGTAGTTACCCCTCGTTGCTCAAGCATCTGCAGCGTCTGATTATTGTGGATAAGCGGGCCGATCGTCAAAATGCCATCAGGATTTTTTGATGCGTTCTCAAGAGCCATATCTACAGCTCTTTTCACACCCATACAGAAGCCGGCTGTTTTTGCGACTATTATTTTCATAGAACCAAAATATAATTTTTAGAGTGTCGTATATCAGGATTTAAATCATTCCGAAAAACCAGGACTTTTAAAAGAACCTATGAGTTTTAACAACGAACCGCCACTTATCCATGCCTTAAATGTCTGGAAATCGTTTGGAAAACATTCGGTTATTGAAGATGTTTCATTGTCGGTGGGAGCCGGAACAGTGTATGGATTGGTTGGATTGAATGGTGCCGGGAAAACGACGCTTCTGAGACTGCTTCTGGAACTGCTTTCGCCGGATAAAGGGTGTACTGATGTGCTTGCAGGCACAATGTTCGGGAAACGGGAGCAGATGTACCAGCATTGTGGTGTCATTCTGGATCATGATGGCTTCTGGGGCAACATGACGATTATGGAAAATTTGAAATTTTATGCCGATGCAAAAGGGGTGAGTCGTGATGTACTGATGAGCTATCTTGAGGAGGATTGGGCGGAAACCGGCCTGCTGAAAATTAATAAAAAAGTGAAGCACCTTTCACGTGGACAAAAGATGCAGTGCGCGCTGTGCAGGGCGTTTATGGGCAAGCCCGATGCGTTGTTTCTGGATGAACCAGTAATCGCACTGGACCTTCATGCGTATCGCCATTTCTGCAGGCTTATAAAAAAAGCGAAGGACAGGAATGCTGCAGTTATCATAAGTTCTCATCAACTGGAACTCATCGATGAACTCTGCGATCGGGTTGCAATCCTGAAAGATAAACGACTTGAAGAGATTGAACGTCACCGGATGCCTGTCTGGACAATTGCTACAGATCAAAATGAACAATGGCGTTTGATACTTGAGCGTTGTGGTGCTGAATGTATTGAATATGTTGACGGATGGAATTTTGCACTTGAAAATAAGGAGATGATACCGGAGATTATCACCGGATTATCTCAGGCGGGGTGCAAAATGTACGGTGTGTTTCAGGCCGGAAATGAATTCAGTTCTGCTATCCGTTCGATTTTTGGATCTGTTGAAGGTTGAAAAGGAGATTGTAAGGGATGAAAGGGATACAATCCATTATTTCTAAAGAGTGGAAATGTTTCATTGGTTCAGACCGTGGATTGTTCTTTTTTTATGGTTTCCTGATAGTTTCCTGGAGTTTGTTTCTTGCTTTCAGGGAACAGCCCGATTCGCTGACGGCACCCTGGTGGCTGATATTTTTTTCGGTGGTTGTAACTGCAAATTTTTCGAATACGGTATTTATCTCAGAGCGTATCAGTGGATTTCTGGAAATTGTGATCAGTTCCGGATATTCGCGAATGACAATACTTGCCGGGAAAATTCTTTTTATTCTGATGATGAGTACAATTCTGGGATTATTATGTGTTGTTGCCGGCACGATAACCAGAAGCTATCTGTATAATCAGTCATTATCAATCAACCTGATGGATCTTGGTATCTATATAGCATCGGCTTTTTTTAATACGACCGGTGCGGCATTTCTCTCTGTCAGAATGACTAACCCCCGTCTGCTTCATATAGCAAATATGGCGATGCTCACACTGCTGATTATTGTTCACACAGTACTATCGCAATTCTTTGTTGTTCCGGATTTCATGCTTGCTGTAATTATACTTACACTCGGAATTGTATTCTTCCTTGCTGCAGTCCGCGAGTTCAACAGTGAGCGGATATTGCGACCAGTAGATATGTAATTAAATGGGTATTCACAGTATCGCCTCACCCCCTCGGTCCCCCTTCAATGCTATTGTATTAAGCTTTCTTCGCAATAATCGTTGGTTTCGAGAGACTCAACCAACGGTGGCTGAGGCTCTCGAAGTCACCTTCAGAAACCGCTGTAAACCTTAAGTCAATGACAGCGGTCCCCCTTTCCATTGGAAATGGAGAGGGAGAATATGAATAAATTGCAGTTTCTTGCTCCCTTTCTCCACGAGTGGAGAGAGGGCTGGGTGGTCACTGAGCGGAGTCGAAGTGTGAGAGGCGATTGCGGATTCTGTGGTGCTTAAGTTGTTTGTTAATTGTGCTGTTAAAACACCAACCAGGTGCATACCCAAATGTAATTATTTTATTGAGCTTCCCATTATGATTCCATCATGGTAGAATCACATAAAAACTGTTCTAAGGTTTTTTATGGATGATTTTGATACAGAACGGGTATTGGGCTTAATCTCAGGTGGATTTTTATATCTGCAATGTGAACCATTGGAAATCAAATATATTTCCGGCGGTATCGCTTTTAATTCGATAATGATCAGTGATGAGGAAACAATCGCCGTTAAACAATTTTTTACCGGCTCGGACGGTGAAAGCCAGAAGTTATTTCAGAGCTGGATCAAAGTCGCCGGACGTCTCGCGAAGGTCCAGTCATGGAAAAAGTTATGTGCAATCAATCCTGTAAAAGAGGTTATGATAGATAATGGTGAAAAGGGGCCTGAACAGTTCGGTGTGCACTATTTTCCAGATTTTTCTAATGATAAAAAACTGATTGGCGTTGTGATACAGCTGATGACAACCGATAAGGATGCACCTGTTGTAACTGACACTACGAAAGTTAATGCTGAGCGCGAAAATGAGGTTACCACTATACTGTCAATTGCAAATACCCCCTTTGAAGAAGTAAAATCCTTTATCTGTGATACAGCTGATCGATTAAAGAATTGTATCAAATCTGCAGAAGAGTTATATGATCTCTATGATACAGCCCGCAAAAATTATCAACCAGACAGAAATACAGCAGATGAAGTTACGGACCGGCTTGTTACAATATATGTTGACACATTATTCCGTCATTTTCACACTATTAAAAGTAATGCGGTAACGTATGATTTCAATTACCTCACCGAGTGTGCCCATGAAGCAGAGACCATATCGAGTCAATTGAAGCAACAGGGTAACATCCGACGGACTGACATTGTAAAATTATTAAAAGATGCAATTGGCAGGATTTCATCTGCATTTGAATTTGTAATAAACATTTTCGAACGAATACATTTCAGTAATGATGATGAACAGACAATGCGTGTTCCGATCAAGACTATCAATGATGTTTACCAGCAGTGCGAACGCATTGATGTGAAACAGTGTTCAGAGGAAGTCAAAACACTTGTTCGCGAATGCAGGACTCTTACATGGAAGACACTTGGGAGTGTGACTCGAAAATATAGCAGGGTTGTATATTCCAGATCGGTGAAACTTGGAAAACATATCGAGTTCACTGTCGATAACCCTTCTGAACTGGTAGAACCTGGAATTTTTGAAAAACTTGATGATTCTCTGGTGCAGATCATATCTAATGCGGTTGTCCATGGTATTGAAGAAAATGATATACGGTATCGCAACAGGAAGGGACCGGGACATATACGATTGTCATATCAGAGAAATGAGAAAGAGATACTGATTAAAATTGAAGATGATGGTCAGGGAATAAAAACGGATCTTCTGGTTCAGGGGTGTTTACAAAGAAAAAAAATTACCTCTGAACAGGCCAGAGCGATGACCCATGAAGAAAAAGTACGATTGATTTTCCTTCCTCAGGCATCAACAGCTTCTTCTGTAACGATGTTTGCCGGACGTGGTGTGGGTCTTGATGTTGTTGATAACAAAATAAAATCAATGGGTGGAACTGTTACTGTTGAAACTGCTGCCGGAGAAGGCACCTGTTTTATAATAACTATTCCAATGATAAATAAGGACTGAAAATGGAACAGAAAAAACGCGTTGTTATTGTAGAAGATTCACCGTTGTCATCAGGACAGCTTGTTGAATTTTTTTCATCGAAGATGGGTTTTGAAATTGCCGGGATAGGAATCGATGGCAATGCAGCTCTTAATCTGTATAGAACTCACAACCCTGATTTAATTACTCTTGATATCACTATGCCGAATAAAGATGGGGAAACCGCAACTAAAGAGATTCTCAAAGAATTTCCACATGCTAAAATTCTTATTGTTTCTGCATTGCATGGTGATGTAACTCTTCGTTGTTTATCTGCGGGCGCCAGTGGGTATTTCCCCAAACCTATAAAGTTAAATGACTCTGAAATGGTTTCAGAACTGATAAAAACAGTAAATGGAATATTAAAAGATATATGAATTTCAGGAGTACTGAAATTCATTGCTTTCAGAAAACTTTTTGATAGTTGAAATGAATGCATCAGCCTGAGATTTGGCTTCTGTAAAAACATCACTGATGGTTTCAATATTTAAAGCTCTTCCGGCATGTTCGATAACATCCATAGTTTCCATCAGTCCGCAAATACTGAGGTTTCTTGCCGCCCCTTTAATTCGGTGGGCGGTTATCTCGAGTTTGCCGAAATCGTGTTGATGTAATGCATTTTCAAGTTCCACCAGGTCACCTGGAAGAGTCTCGGAAAATTTCATGAGAAGTTCAATTGCGAATTGTTCATCTTCTCCTAGACGTTCCATGAGATCCTTGATAGAGACTATAGATGATGGAATATCAAAGATAGTAATATTCTTTTCATTTGAGACGGTTTTGACATCTGGAACAGTCTGGTCAACAGACGCAGTTTCGGTTGATAGACCTGAATTGTTAATCCAACAGCTGACATCAGTACTAATTATAAGCCGTGCGGCACTTCCTTTGTTCTGGATAACACCACTGTAGATATCCAGCGTTAATAATTCATTGTGATCGTTTCTGAGCCGGATTATTTCCCTTTCAGGACCGGATAAAATACTTTCATTGACTGTAAAAAGTTTTTTAAATTTACAAATATCCTCCTCATGAATCAACGCTTTAAGTTCATCAAATGTAATACCAAGTATTGAATTAACATTCTTACCAAATACTTTGGATAGTGCTGCATTGCTGAATATAAACCGGTCATTCTGAAATATCCCTATTCCATTGAAGCTGGATTCGACCAGACCACGATAATCAATCGAAAAATCGGTCAGAGTGATTCTGTTGTTTAGATCCAGAATAGGTTCGCTGTTTTTCGATAAAAGAGTAGTATGAATCAACTGAATAAATTTATCGATATCAATAGGTTTGAAAATAATTCCGGAAATGCCCATTTGACGGATACGTGAGATGACATGCTCCCGTCCGGCAAGTGCGGTAATAATGATGATTCGGGTTTTTTCGAATCGATGATTTCTTTTCATATATGATATTACAGCTTCACCATCCATGTTTGGAATAAGGATATCGCAAAGAAATAAATCGGGTTTGAAATTTCCCAGAAGCATGCATGCTTCAACACCATCAGTAGTTGTTTTAATTGTGCATCGTGGATACTGCTTTAAAATTGATTGCTCCAGTTCACGCAACATAATGGTATCATCATCAGCAATCAGAATTGATGGTTGCAGGGATGAAACATTGTTCTGTTGTTTCATGTGACCGCAGAAATTATCAAGTATTCTTACCAGTTCATTCATATCAATCGGTTTTGAGATATAGTCATCCATTCCGGAATCAATACATTTTATCCGGTCTCCCTCTATAGCATGAGCAGTCATTGCAACAATTGGAATATGCTGTCCATTTTTTTCCTGAGCACGAATTGTTCGAGTTGCTGAGTAACCATCGAGTACCGGCATCTGACAGTCCATAAATACAATATCAAATTTTTCTTTTTGTAGAATATCGACTGCTTCCAAACCATTCTCAACGACAGTAACGTTACATTGTAACCTTTCGAGTATATGTGATGCAACCGCCTGGTTAATTTGATTATCTTCGGCGAGTAATACTTGTGCATTATAAGATTCCGATGGTGTATTGGGAATGGAGGTACTAACCTTGTGAGAAACAAACTCTCTAATCTGACTACTGTCAGCTTTGGGAATTTTAAGAGATACAGTAAACTCAGACCCGATGCCTAATGCACTGGTAAGTGTAATATCACCATCCATCAAGCGTGCAAGATGACGGGAAATTGCCAGACCCAGTCCGGTCCCCTGAAATTTTCTTGTCGTTGATGAATCAACTTGAATAAATTTGTTGAACAGTATGGTCTGGACATCTTCAGCGATACCGATACCAGTGTCTTTAACATAGATGTATATTGATTCAACATTGCCATAAGCAGCTTCAGATTTGACTGTTATTGAAACTCCACCTTTTTCGGTGAATTTAACCGCATTGTTGATCAGGTTGATTAATATTTGACGAACACGCCCCTCATCAGCTATATAATACCTTGGTAGATCATCCGGGTATTCATACGCCAGCTTGAGCCCTTTCTTTTCAGAAGCAAATACAAGCATAGTCACGACCTCTTCAAGGCAGTTTTTTAGATCGAAGGGGGCAGCCTGGAGATTCATTTTACCAGCTTCAATTTTAGAAAAGTCAAGTATGCCATTGATTATTGTAAGAAGGGTTCTTGCCGAATGGTCTATCATGTAAGCATAACTGGTTTGTTCTTCGGTGAGACCCGAATTGAGCAAAATATTACACATTCCAAGAACACCATTCATGGGGGTTCGAATTTCATGTGACATATTTGCTAAAAAGTCACTCTTTGAACGGTTAGCCGTTTCTGCTTCATGACGGGCTTTATCAAGTTCACTCATTCGAAGTGTCAATTCGGTGACATCTTCAACAGCAAATAATGCAAGATGTCCGGTTTCTTTGTACGATGGGATTGCTGAGACAGTAACATGTTGTATTCGAAATCCACCGTTTGCGAGGGGAGCCGGAAACAGGTGCTTATGTATCTGTGATGAAAAAATTACCGGTGGACCTGCATTGAAAATCTGGTCAAGCCGTATAGTATTGCGTCTTTCTTTAAGTGCCGGACAAAACTGGGTGATATTTTTCCCAATGATATCATCTTTGTTGATTGATGTCCACTCAACAAGCCGCTTATTCCAGAAGATGACGATATAATCTTTGTCAATAATACACATTCCGGTATGCGCAAAGTCAAGTGCGCTATAGACATTGAGGTCATTAGTGTTCATCGTTCTCGACTCGTTGAATTATCGAAAAAATCTTATCAAGTGAATCAAGTTCAAGAAATAACATAATATCGCCAACGACAGCAAGTGTATCGATAATAAAACGTGCTCTTGCCTGAAGAATTATGGAATCTTTTCCTGTTCGCACAGCCATCGAAAGTTTTTCGTAATTACCTTCTATATACGACGGTGTTGAATAATTCAGGGTAAAACCTAACAGGTTGCTGATACTGCCGATTACTGCATTAATGACAACATTACCGATTTCACTCAATGTTCCGGAGCGGATAGAATCCATTATAATGGTTTCAGGACGTTCTCCTGTCAATGCTGCAACAAGGTTTGATGCACTTTCCTTTGGAAAAACAAGTTCTACATTACCGGAAATATCGCCATTGAATGCTAAATTAACAGCTGCAAGCGAGTCAACATGATTTTTCTTAACATCAGATTCGAATTCCTTTTGAGATAAAACTCTTACAAATGGCACTTCGAGATTGATATGTGTTGCAAGT
Source organism: Chitinispirillaceae bacterium (assembly GCA_050301235.1). Lineage (GTDB taxonomy): Bacteria > Fibrobacterota > Chitinivibrionia > Chitinivibrionales > Chitinispirillaceae > JAFGIN01. Next base: position 9,482 of record JBNKZD010000300.1, read on the forward strand.
ATTGCATTAAGCATTTCTGCTCCTTTGCCAATACCGATATTAATCATCTCCTTAAGGACATCATTTTGTTTATCGGTAAGGACAAGGCTTCCCCCTTGCTGATTAAGCGTAAGGGCGGTTTCAATTTTTTGAAGAAGAATCTGGCGGTTCGGGGGTTTGTCAATAAAATCGAATGCCCCCAATTCAAATGAATGCGATTTGGCGCTGTCCTGAAGGTCTGATGAGTAGATTAATATAGGAATCGTATTGCGAAGCTGGCGAAGTCTGCGTAAAACTTCATACCCGTCGATCTGAGGCATAAGAAGATCAAGCAGTATACAATCAGGATTTTCTTTGTCGGTAAGCTCAATTCCGCTATCACCATTTAAAGCTTCAATAACTTCGAAACCGTTTTCAGAAAGTATTTTTTTTGTGAAATCCCTCATGTAATCGGAGTCGTCAATTATAAGAATTTTTGGCATACAACCCTCGGGTTCAGACTGTTAAATTTTGTTTTAATTCTTTAAGATACTCTTCTACAAATAGTATATTTTCGAGATTTAATTGTACAACAGTGGATATGTTGTGATCTTTAAGAGTCAATGTGGTTTGTGCTTCAATGGTGAAACAATACTGGTGTGAAATGTCACTCTCAAAATTAATAGAATCACTGGTTACCGGAACGGAATACTCAACTTCAGATTTTACCATATTACAGATAGAACCGATTATGGCATTGATAACGATGTTTGCTGTCTCTAAAAGGACACTCTTATGGAATAATAGTGATTTTTCAGGATCTGGACCGGGACCAATAAGAGCAGCTATTGCTTCAATAGACTCTGAAGAAAAAAAAAGAGCTGCAGACCCATTGACTGCTCCATGGAAATTCATTGAGACAAAAAAATCATCAGTTTTTTGTTCTAACCTGTTTTTTTCAATGCGTTCATTTTGATGAATTATTGAAATTGATGGAATTATTATGCTGGTATGTGAACCGAATAATAGATTAAGTGCATTTGCAGCTTTACCTGTGCCAATATTGATAAACTCGGCTAAGATATCAATGATTTTTTCAAGATCAGTCATATTATTATAACTCTTTACTTGCAAGTATAGCTTTCAGTTTATATATAAGGTGTTCTTCTTTTGGTGGCTTTATAAGAAACTCGGTAACTCCGGCATCTTGGCAACGCTGTTGTGTAGTTGACTGAATATCAGCTGTTAGAATTATTACCGGAGTGGTAACACCTGTTTCCTTGAGTTTTTTTACGACATCAAGTCCGCTCATATCAGGCATAAGCAGATCAAGCAACATGCAGTCAAATGTCTGTGTTGCGCACTTTTCGAGTGCCTGTTCACCGTTTTCAGCCAGAACGATCTCAAATCCTGCCCGATTAAGCATATTTGCCACTGTCTGACGAATCAGCCAGGAATCATCAACAACTAATATAAGAGACATAATTCCTTCTTTTTAAAAGAGATACTCCTGATTATTATTTTTTTCAAATGCATAGCCTCTATAGTTTTAAGTCTTATGTTCTATTTTAATACAAAGAATGCTTTTCATCAATGAAATTTATTCAAATGGATAAGTGGGTTAAAATTTGATTTTTTATTGGTTTCGATAAATAATAAGTGATACAATCTTAGATATCGTCATAATTGTATTTATTCAGGAATACAGTTGACCATACAATTGCACAGATACAATAGAAGAACATGTCTGTTGGAGGATGTAATGAGTGTTGTACTTTCTGAAATTATGCTTAGGGCAAATACTGCATTGTTTGCTCAGAAAGTTACCAGATCGCTTGAGGACTTTTTTGATGTAACATATGAAATTCAGGCCAAGTCATTGTCAAAAGGATTCTACAAGTCAATTGGCAGTTTTACTGCGATAATGCATTTCAGTGGATCGGTACAAGGAGATTTTGTTATTACTACTGATGAAAAAAATGCTGAAAAACTTGCATGTATGAGCCGGTTCGCAAAAACAACTGATGATGCAAGTGATTCCAGAAATTTGATTTCAGACTATTTTACCGAATTGTTAAATGTCTCCTCCGGACAGACTCTGCCGGAACTTGAGAAAAAATTTGGCAGCTTATACCTGACTCCTCCCAGTATAGTATTTGGGGAATTACGACAATCTCAGGTAATATCTGGAAATGTGGATATTTGTAATGGTACTGATATTATCCGCTGTACGCTATCGTTGAATATGGCTGGTGTGTCAAGAATCGATTCAGAAAACTGATTATTTTTAATAATTCTCCGGTTCAAGGGTAATTTTTAAAACCAAATACCGCCACATACATCTTTTTTTGCTTCATCGAGCAATCTTTTGTTATTTTTCTACCTGTGGCAGTGAAATCGGGTAAATTCTATTTCCGGTATAGTTATTTTGTGAGCAGATTGCTATGTATGTAAGGTTATTAAGCCTTGTTGTAACCATAATTACGATACTTCCGGGTTGTGTTTCCACACCAGGCGAGTTTGAGTATGTTTCATATAAAACAAAGCATTTTACCATCTATTATGATGACCGGTACTTTGCTGATCACGAACTTGTTTCATTCGGAGAAAAAAAAGAATTTTTACTTGAGTATATCAATTCACAACTTGGCGTTAATTTTAATAATGAAATTGCTGTTTATTTATATTATAAGGAAACTGAATATGCGTATGTATACAATGGCGTGATGTATGAATCCAGGGACTATGTACTCAATGATGATGGACATGAGATCGCACATATTGTTAGTTTTGACAAGCTTGGACGCTCAAAAAATAAATTTCTGCTCGAGGGACTTGCTGTACTTCTGGAGTATAAAACAGATGATTATAACGTGATTGAAGAATATCTTACGTATCAACCATCCAGGCAGGAAAAAAAATCGGACAGCCTCTCCATTTCCAGGCAGATACTTGAAAACCGGTTCGATTATACTTATTACAGTTATCGTAAAGCGGGTGCTTTTTTATGTTACATAAGGAATGTGTACGGTATGGACAAGGTGAAAGATTTTTATCGCGTTAGTTGCAAGGTTGCACCTGGAACATTGGGAAACAGATTCAAAGAAATATTCGAAATACAACTGACAGATGCTGAAAATAATTTTAATAATC
>JBNKZD010000301.1:0-17449 GCA_050301235.1 Chitinispirillaceae bacterium
GAATAACGCGCAATCTATTGCGCATAAAGGCTTTCAGACTTTTCGGTCTTATCACCAGTCGATAAAACCTTCAAAGTCTTCAAGTCTTTCTGCTGCAATATCTTGCGGTTCTTCATCGTCACCTATCGCCGAGTTTAGGTATAATAAAAATTCAAGCTCTGTGTTTTAAATAAACAACACACTTGTGCGCAGGAACATTTCAGGATGTATATTGTCTACATGGTCCTGGTTTCTGTAATTATTCCGGTATTTAACCGCAAAGAGCTTCTTCCTCGTGCTTTGAATTCAGTACTAAAACAAAGCTATCGGAATCTTGAGATCCTTGTCATCGATGATGGCTCTACTGATGGGGTGGGGGAGCTTTCGATGTTGTTTCAGGATCAGAGGGTTCGTTATATAAGGAATGAAACGAATTGCGGAGTGAGTAAGGCTCGAAATACCGGAATTGCAAAAGCTCAGGGTTCCTGGATTGCACTTCTGGATTCCGATGATGAATGGGTGCCTGAAAAAATTGAACAGCAACTTCGGTGGCTCAAATCAAACCAGGCTTTTCACATCACGCAATCCAGAGAAATCTGGATTCGTAATGGAAAAAGGGTTAATCCTCCAGTGACACATGAAAAAGTTGGTGGCGATCTGTTTAACGAATCTCTTATACGATGTATGATTACCCCTTCTTCGGTTATTTTCAGTAAGGAACTTATCGTTAAGATCGGGGGGTTTAATGAGTCTCTTCCTGCATGTGAAGATTATGATCTCTGGTTAAGAATCACTTCACGCTACCCGGTCGGACTTGTTTCAAAGTATCACCTCAAGCGGTATGGTGGTCATCCCGATCAGCTTTCATCATCAGTTCCGATACTTGACCGCTTTCGTATCCGGAGCATTCTTCAACTCCTTTGGCACATTTCTCTTACCACTGAACAGCGTAAAGCAGCAATCCAGGTGTGTGTGCAGAAAGCATCCATACTTGCTCAAGGAGCGCTCAAACGTGGCAATCATGAAATGTTTATGCGGTATAATGCAATTGTCGAGAGTCTGGCTGTTACTCTTTCCTGAAGCTATCGTAGACTTCCTGCAGTCGTTCATCTTTCCGAAGACAACTTACCTTATATTGCCCCTCACGAACCAGCCCTTTAAGGAGAAGTCGTGCTTTGATCAACTCATACGCATTTTGCTGGAGCTCAATAAGTACTGGGATTTTCAGACGGTTCGATCCTCTTTTTGCAGCGTATTCAATATTGACATATTTAAGATGCTCATCTACTGATGCGATGAATGAATGCTTTTGTGAACCGCTGATATCTTTTGAAAACTCAGCATATAATTTATAACAGTAATTTTTGACATCACAGAACATCGTGAAAAATTCGATGACAATATTTTTTGCCCTTGATGCTTCCTGCACTGCACGAACTACATGCTGCTCTGATAACTTTTCGCCAGTCAGACTTGTGATACCTTCACCCTTTTGAATAAATTCAAAAAGCGGAAACTCGTTGTAAAACCCGGTTACACGAATGATATCATTAATATTGTATCGGTACAATCCGCTGCCATTTGTGAATAAAATATAGTAACTTTTACCAATCTCAAGTTCATGCGCTCCAAGAATATTCTCTGGAATATCTACGTTGCAATCAACCTCAACAAACTCGAAAAGATATAAATTGGCCAGAAGAAGAGAATAGTCCCACTCATTACCCATCACTATTCCAGCGCGTGCCTCACTGGCCTGATAACCAAATTCTCTCAGCACTGTTTTTTCCGGAAAATAACCTTCAAATTTTGGAAGTATCTGTGAACAGTTGCCCTGTTTCCATGTATTTACACAAACAAGATCTGGCCAGTAATGTTTCGGACGGAGCGCATCACCATGTGTATGTACAAGTGACTCAAACCAGCGGGCACGCTTTTTATCTGATTTCAGCTTGCTAAGTATCATCTCCCGGGTTGATGGTTCAACTTCTGAGAGTACATCGCTGCGAAGTGTTCCATCATGTAAATCTTTTATAAGGTCTGAACTGTACTCAAGAATTATCCTGTGAAACTGAAGAACTGTCGAAGGATTTACTGTTATGATATAGGAAATATTATACGCAAGCCCAAACCGCATCATGGCGTAATACTTCTTTACATAATCTTTTATACAGAGTACTGGATAAGGCATCGAATACAGATCCCGCATGACAACAGGTATGTTTTTGTAAATAACACCTGAAATTGAACCGAACGGAGTTCCATCCTGAACATACCCTTCAACAGCCGGCGCTACAGCAGAGATGTTTTTACCATGAAATAGTTTGGGATTATCCCTGAGGCAGGTGTAAAACCATAGTTTGCTGATACCACTATACGCTTTTTCAAAATAGTTTCTGGAAACAGGAATTAATTTCGGTTTATCAGTTGTCCCACTCGTTGTATTATAGAAAAGCGGTTTACCGGGAAATAAAACATCTTGTTCCCCGTTGCACATCCTGTCAATGTAGGGACGAAAGCCTTCAAAATCTCTGATCGGCACAGCTTTGCGGAAATCGTCTAAAGTTTTAACTGAACTGAAAGAATGCTCTTTTCCAAACTGTGTTTTTTTGCACTCGTTAACAAATGATTGCAGGAGCCGGTTTTGAGCAGAGCGGATATTTTTACTTTCACTGTTCAATCTGCCGAGAATCGGTAATCCTGCGGCTGAAAGTGCAAAATTTTTAAATAATTGATTGATCAAGACTTTCATATAAGAGAATTTAGTTTACACCACCTTCGCAGGAAAGAATTTTGTCATTGTTCAGAGTTCAAAAGTTCAAGGGTTTAAGGGTTTGAAAACTCTTGAACCCTGATCCCTGAACGATTCCTGTGGCAAATTAGTATATTAACGGTACAATTTTTCATAAGGAGTTCAATTTTTTGATGAATGCTCTACAATCAGATCGGTGTGACATTGAAAGTGTACCTTTGAATCAGCTTTCTCCTATTAATGAGCTAATCGATGAAGATTCAGATAGTCATCATTCTGAATCGGTAGTGTTGTTACCATTAATTGTATGCAACTTGACAGGAAATGATCGACCATATACTATTATAGATGGGTATAAGCGGTTCGTAATGTTAAAAGAGCAGAATGCTTCCACTGTATCCTGTGTTCTGGTTCGTGCTGGCAGTCTCACAGAAGCTGGAAAACTTCGAATTGAACTTAATTGTTCGCGCCCGATACCTTTTAAAGAAAAGTTTAAATATCTAAAATGGGCTAAATCACACTGTGAAGAAATGGATTACCAGGCTGTTGCACAGAGATTATCAGTTTTGGGGAAAGATCTTCGTGATTTTGAACAGCTTTTTCAATCATCACCGGCGATCATTGATGCAGTAATAAAAGGAATATTAGACAGCACACTTTTTACTGAAGTGCAATTCTTATCTCATGATGATATTGCAGCAATTATCACGTTGTTCTCAAAGTTCACTTTTACTCGCCAGATGCAGCGTGAACTGCTTGAGTGGCTCCCGGAACTGGTTTATAGAAATAAAAAATCTATTTCAGAGCTTTTAGCTGTCGAATTTATTAAAAATATCATTGATGATAGAAAATTGAATGATCCACAGAAGATTAAGAAAATCCGTGATTATTTTTATGAAATGCGTTTTCCGACACTATCTGATGCAAAAAAGGAGTGGCAGGCTCTTGTTTCAGCAACCAACCCATCTCCTTCGAAGGTATCCTTCAATCCCTCAGAAGCGTTTGAGAAGAATGTTCTTGAGATCAAAATTCGTATAAATGATGCAGCAGAGGCACAAACTCTGTTAACAAAAATGGCTGAGATTCCTGAAGAACATTGGGAATCATTGATCTACCCGGCACTTCTTTTTCGTGCAAAACAGGAGAAAAAAAGGTAGAGTAGTATACATCGTCTGCAATTCAAACAAGGCATCTGAATAACTCGATAATCAGTTATTATAAAAAGATTAATTTTTAGCTGATAAATTGATTATTTTATAACCTGATTTCTTGAAAAAAGAAATTTTTCGGATTACCAGAATAAGTCTTTATCAAAGCAGAATAATCTCTTTAGACAGTGATATATAACGGAGCATACCTTGTAACCTGTTGAATTCATAGGATGTAGATGTGAAAAAATTAATTGATTTTCTCTCTTCTCACGGAATGTATCTGATGATGTCAGGGTTTGTGATTGCCCTGTCAGGTGTTGTTCTTATGTTGATTGCTCAGAAAAATTTCTGGGGAGGTGAAGCCCGGACGATTTCTCTGGTTGTTGCAATTACGGGTTTTGTTTTATATCTTATCGGTAGAATTTTTGTTGGCTCCCAGCGACGAAAAAAGAGACTTAATTCGTCTTCATCCCTTTCATCAAAGGAATAAGTTGTGAAATTGCAGGAACTGTTAACCAAGAGCTCTATTATTATTGACCTTCCAGAGATCAGTAAAAACGAGTTTCTCTCACAAATGGCTCATTTCATGATATCGCTGAATGGACTTTCTGGAGCAGATGAAGTGGCGGCAAAAATCCTTGACCGGGAATCAGAGATGTCTACCGGAATCGGTTATGGTATCGCTATTCCTCATGCACGGATAAGTGGTATCGATCGACTGTATATGGTTGCAGCAAGAAGTGCACAGGGGCTTGAGTTTAATGCTATCGATGAACAGCCGGTGCACCTTGTTTTCATGATGATTTCTCCGGCTAATACTTCCATAGAGCACACCCAGATACTTTCATCACTTTCGAGAATCATGTCATACGAAGAGGTCCGGACAAAATTGCTTAAAGCTGAAGACAGCGATCAATTCCTTGACGTTATCACTAAAAGTGAAAATAAATATATTGAGTAACTAACCTAGGTCCTCCCGGCGGATTACCATCTAAGAATAATCGATTTTACATTGGCGCTTCAGTTTGATTATTCCCACTCGCAAACTGAATATTTGTTGCAGAAGTATCTTTTTTATATTTGCTTACATCAACAACGACAGCGAAATATCCAACAAGATCCCTGTGTTCATCGAAATAAGGGTTTGCAATGAAAAGAAAGACGCCCGATCCTCCATCTGGTCTGTTTACACGTATTTCTGATGAATACCCATGTCCTGAAGAGCAGCGTTCAAACTGCTTTTTCAAAAATGTTGATCCAATGAGCTTGTCTTTTTCCATGCCGATTGTTTTACAGAATGATGGGTTTACCACAATCAGTCTGAACTCTTCATCGGCAAGGCAGAATCCGGCGGTTGTCGTTGAAAGAATGGTCCTGAGTCGCTTTTCGTTTTCGGAGATTGAAGCAGTTTTAAGTCTGGCTTCTTCTGCCAGATAGAAATGACAGTTTTCGGGCCTGTTCAATCCATTGTAGATAGCGATCGCCATGTTTTCGCATGTTCCATATCCACAAGCACTGCAGTTGTAAAAATCAGCATCACCGGATTTCCGCATCAGTTTATAAATTTTTTTCAACTCATCTTCGGTAGGAACCACAATTCGATTATTAATACTCATGTCAGAGTATGCTCTGCTATACAAATCGGGCATCCAGAACTTTGATAGTATCTGATTGAGATCATCAATAGAAATGTCATCAGGTTGCGTTCCGTCTTTTGATCCACCATAGAGAGCTTCTGCCTGATTCATTCGTTTCATTATTGTATTTTCTATATCATCGAGAGGACTGTTTCTTGTAACAGTTAATGGTCCACTGTTGCATCCCATTTCACAATTGAGACAATCGATAATAACCGGTGCGGTTTTATTTTTTATTGAATCGGCCAGTTTGTCAAGATACACATAGATAGATTCACCTTCGATCTTTCGTGAAACATCAGTGATCCCCGGAGACCACCGTTCCGCAGTTTTAAGTAAACCACCAGGGGTTGAAAATCCAACAGCTCGTTCAGCCGGAGGGTTTACGTACTGCTCCTGCTGGAATTTGTTAAGGTCGATATTGTTATGGTTGAAATAGGTTTCAAGTGATTTAAAACCGATATTGTAATCACCCAGACCAGTTTCGGCAAACTCTCTTTTTTTTGCGAGGCAGGGAGACAATACTACAATTTTATGATCACCAAATTCCGGATAATATTGACGAACCATTTTCATGGTGTGTGCCATTGGGCTGTCTACAGGTGCGAGATAGGGCAGCAATTCGGGAAGATACATCTGAATATACGTGACAATCGCAGGGCATGGCTGAGTAATAACAGGTGTACGTTTGCACGCTTTTAAGTACTCCATATATGACTTTACTGTCAATTCAGCACCAAAACTTACATCAAAGATTGCTTCAATACCGATACTTTTCAGCCATCCATTGAGATGAAGATAGGTTGAAGGAAAATTGGATGCGATCGAAGGTGCCACAATTGCAATCATTCTCTGGCCAGCAGAACGGTCTTCAATAAATTTCTCGAAATCATCAATCCAGAACCGTGCATCGTGTGAACAGTAAGAGATGCAATGGCCGCAACCGATACACATCAGTGGGTTTACAACCACCTGATCCCCACTTCCATCATTGCAATATTTCACTGGACATATACTTATACAGGCATGACAATTAATACACTTTTCACTATCAACACCGACAATTACCGGCAGTTCTTTCAGTTTTTTTCCGATCATCATGAGTATTTTGCCTTTTTTATCACTTTATATTGAGTTTTTTATATCAGTTTTAATTGTATTGCTCATATTTATTTTTCTGGAAGATTACTCTGTTTCACAGATATGGTTTTTGAATCATTTTGTGCACTACCTGCTTTCCCAGTGCGTCTGATTTGTGTAAATAAAAAAATACCAGCTGATAAAGCCAACAGAACTGTAATTGCAACAATGATGTGCACGTTGTGATTTTTCACCTTATTTTCCCATGAGTCAATTGTTACATCTTTGTTGGCAATAGCAAAATTACTTTCTGACTGGTTTAAAACAACAGTTCTTTCATTTTCGATTGTTGTTTCTTCAACTACAGGTGTCTGAATCTGGACATGTCTTAAAGGTGTAGCTGGTGGTTGAACCTGGTTAAAATGTTTGAAATGTTCATACGCCTGGTTCAAAGCATCAGGATTGCTGTAAAACAGCTGGACGATTTGTTCCGGGCTACCAAGGTTGTATGATGCGACAACATCTTCAAGAACTGATTTAACAAGAGCGAAACTTTCGTAACGTTCTTTCTTATCTGTTCTGAGGCAGGTTTGTGCAACTGATGTTAATCTGAAATCCATTTCTGCATTATAATCTTCAAGACGGATGAATTGATTGCGTGTTTTCGCTTGAATCAGTTGCACCATATTATTCTGTGGAAATGGATTTGATCCCGACAGCAGTTCGTAGAGTACAGCGCCAAATGAATATATATCAGTGAAGACATCTACGGGATAACCGGCTATCTGTTCGGGAGAAAAATAATGTACTGTACCAATAATACTATCGGTAGCGATGGTGTGGAGGCCGGCTTCTATTGGTCTGGCTACTCCAAAATCCATCAGCTTTACTTCACCGGTTGATGTAATCATAATGTTAGAAGGTTTGAGGTCACGGTGGATAATACCGTGGTACTTTTTACCGTAAATGGTAATTTCCTGAGAGTGCGCATATGCAAGTGCCTTAGCTACCTGAAGTGCCACAGCGGCACAAACCGGAGAAGGAAAGCGGTTACATTTTGTAAGGAGATCTGCAAGCGTATCCCCTTCAATGAGTTCCATTTCGATAAATGGAAGCCCGTGCCATTCACCCGTATCATACGTTTCGATAATATTAGGATGATGTAATTTCGCGGTAATTTTAGCTTCTGTAATAAATCGATCCCAATGTTCCTTTTGATTTGTTGGCATTAAAATCTTTACTGCCCGATATATTTCCAGTTTCTCATTCCAGGTTTTATAAACTTTTGCCATACCCCCTGAACCAAGGACCCCTATAACTTTACCTTTTCCGAGATACTCATTGGTATTTTCGGATGGTAATATGGGGGGATGGAATTCAGAAGATATATCAAGAGAAATGTTCTGCTGAGGAACCTTCTCTCTCTTTAGAACTGATGCCTGTGGGGGGAGGTCTGCTTCTGCAATGTCAGTATCCGGTTCATCGATAATAACTGGAAACTTCTGCTGTGATACCTTTAGCTGTGTAAATTCACCTGTGTCAATGGATGTCGCGATTAAATCATTATGGACAGGGGCTGCATTTGCTTTTTTAGTAAAACTGTCGGTGTCGATAGAAACAGCATTGAGTCCTGTGTCTTTTCCTGGTTGCTTTTTCCCGGAATCAAAACTACCGGTGATTTTTTTTCCAATGTTAAAAGATGTAGTCGTTTTTGGGGTATTTGTAAAATTTGTCGAAGATTTATTGTTTACGCGGTTTTTTTCATTGGTATTTTCCTGAATCGAAGCTTGCTCATTAGCAAGCGACTCGGTGGATTCATTTTTTTGTTCGATTTTTCTCGACACTACCATCGTAATTACCTTCCTGGCACCTCTGTGAACAGGGCACCCCTATCAGGACCTTTAATTGCAGCACTACTCTTCGATCGAAAGATAAATAAAATACGCAGCAGCGAAGCGTATTTTCCCATCTCTATTGTAACATTGATCAGGAATCATTTTCAACATTACTTAACCGAGTAATATACATTATTTATCTATAAATCACATAACATATTGGGTTTTCAACAAGATGCAATCTAAAATAAATCAGGTCTGTTAGTTTTGTGTTTGAATGTAATTTCGGATTAAAATCGCCATTGGCATATCAATTGAATGATTTCACTCATTTTCGACTGATTACTCAATTCTACGGAGAATTTATGAAATTTATTTCACTCATAAAAGAATCAATGGTCAAAGTTGATATTAAATCAAACAACAGTGAGGATGCAATAAGTGAAATTGTCGGGTTTATGGTAAAATCCGGAAATTTAAAATCGAAACTTCGTAATGAGGTTAAATCCAAACTTTTAGAGCGGGAGCGGGTGCATTCTACGGCAATCGGGAATGTTACGGCGATCCCGCATGCACGACTTTCATCAATTCGTAGTCCACTACTTTTCGTCGCAACATCAAGAAATGGCATTGATTTTCATTCCGATCAGAAAGAGCCTGTCCGATTACTGTTTTTATTTCTTACCCCACTTGCTGATACTGCAACACACCTCAAAATCCTTTCCCGTATAAACCTGCTTGTCACTAATATACTATTTGTTAAACGCGTACTTGAGTGTACAACATCAGAAGAACTGTATACTCAACTACTCCTTCAACGCAATCTTAAAGAAAATTATATTTCATTGCATCCATCTCAGATTTTTGATGAACTGGAGACTAATGTAAACGGTTTGAATTCTGATACTGCAACTGCCAGATTACACGAGTATGGCACCAATGAGTTGCATAAAACTACCAGTCGTAAATTATTAAATAAATTTATAAGTAACTTCATCAATCTTCTTGCGCTGCTCATGTGGGCTGGTGCTGCACTTGCTTTTCTGATACAGCTCAATGTTGTCGGCTGGGCAATTGTAGCAGTTATAGTTATAAATGCGTTATTCAGTTTTTATCAGGAGTATAGAGCTGAAAAAGCAGTTGAAGCCCTTAAAAATCTCATACCCATCTATACCAGGGTTTTAAGAGATAATCGTGAAGTTCGTGTTAGAAGTGCTGAAATTGTTCCAGGTGATCTTATTCTCATTGAAGAAGGGGAATATATACCTGCTGATGCACGACTTATTGCCGCTCATGAACTGAAAGTTGATAATAGCGTCTTTTCAGGTGAATCGCGCCCTGGGTACAAAAGCGCGGAATCTATAGGTAATAACGAGGAATTTATCTGGACAGAGATTCCTAATCTTATTTTTGCCGGTACCACCGTATCTTCCGGGTATGGATCCGCAATCGTCATTGCTACAGGAATGACAACTGAAATAGGTACGATTGCATCACTCACTCAATCGGTGAAAGATGAACTCAGTCCGTTACAGAGAGAGATCAACACATTAACAAAAATTATTGCTGTCATTGCTATTGTTCTCGGTGGACTTTTCCTGCTTCTTGGAATACTTGTTGCCGGTTTGTCTACGACTGCATCTGTGATGTTTGCACTGGGAATTATTCTTGGCAATGTCCCCGAAGGGTTACTGCCTACTGTTACGCTTTCTCTTGCTGCGTCGGTACAACGTATGTCAAAAAGAAACGTTCTGGTTAAAAAACTTTCCGCTGTCGAAACGCTTGGCTCAACCAATATCATCTGTACCGATAAAACCGGGACGCTCACAACAAATCAGATCAGTGTGCGTCAACTTTGGATAAACAATTCAATGATTACCGTAACCGGTTCACACTATGAGCCATCAGGAGAATTTCTTTGTGCAAATAATCCTGATAAACAGGTTGAAAAAAGTACTTTCGCCCTCCCTGATTATTCATTTCTTTTTAAGACCTCGATTCTGTGTAATACCGCAAGACTTTTCCCGCCATCAAAAGAAGAACCTTACTGGCATATTTCAGGAGATCCTACTGAAGCAGCATTGCTGGTTTTAGCTGCAAAGGCCGGGTATTCAATTGACAAAGAAAGAGCAGAAAGCAAGTTGCTTAAACGTTTTCCATTTGAATCTATCAGAAAAAAAATGAGTTCCATACATGCTGCTCCGGATGGGAAGAAAATTGTTTTCGTTAAAGGATCCCCCAAGGAGATGTTTGCAATTTCCAATAAAATACTCATAAATCAGTCAGCCGTTGAACTGACCGAATCTAAAATCAAAGAACTTGCGGAAGTTGTCGATTCATTTGCGGTGAAAGGTTTGCGGGTTCTGGCGATTGGCATAAAATATCTTGACGTCGATGTTAACATGGAAAATATGAAAAGTGATGATGCTGAATCTGACCTGGTGCTTATAGGGATAACCGGTATGTATGATCCTCCACGTCCGGAAGTAAAAGATGCTGTTACACAATGCCATAATGCCGGTATAAAAATAATAATGATAACCGGTGATTATGAAGTGACTGGTCTTGCAATAGCCCGACAGGTTGGAATCGTTACGGGAAAAGATCCCAAAATTATTACAGGTCATATGCTTTCGTCCATGTCCGATGATAAATTGCGCGGCTTGTTTGAATCTGAGGTGATTTTTGCCAGAGTTAATCCGGAACAAAAGTTTCGTATAGTGAACACGCTCAAGGTGTGCGGATACACCGTTGCGGTAACTGGTGATGGGGTTAACGATTCACCGGCTCTTAAAAGGTCTGATATTGGCATATCGATGGGATTACGGGGAACCGATGTGGCACGTGAGGCATCAGCAATGATTTTGTCTGATGACAATTTTGCAAGTATTGTAGCGGGTATCGAAGAAGGACGGGCTGTTTTTGACAATATCCGGAAATTTATTGCATATATTTTTGCACATCTGGTCCCTGAAGTCGTTCCTTTTGCCGCATATGCGCTCTTTGGTGTTCCTCTGCCAATCACGCCACTTCAGATTCTTGCAATTGACCTCGGGACCGAAACTGTTCCAGCCCTGGCTCTTGGTACAGAAAAACCAGAAAAAGGAATCATGAGCAAGCCTCCCAGGAGCAATAAAAGCGGTCTTGTTGATAGTAAACTTCTGAAAAGAGGCTATCTGTTTCTTGGATTATCTAATGCTTTTTTTGTAATGCTGGCATATTTCATAACACTTCTGCGTGGCGGATGGGTTCCTGGAGAAAAATTGTCAAGCTCGCCCGATGTTATTGATAATCCTCTGCACCTGAAAGCCGCAACGGTAGTTTTTGCAGGAATCGTTGTTTTACAGATAGGTACTCTTTTTGCAGTGCGAAGTGAAACACAATCCTCACTTAAACTTGGATTTTTTTCCAATCACCTGATTCTTTATGGTGTATTACTTGCAATAATCTTTACTTCAGCAATTGTATATATCCCGTTTCTGCAAAAAATATTCAGCACCACAGCTCTTGATTTGTTTGATTGGAGCATGCTGGTGGTTTTCATGTTTGCAGTATTGCTAATCGAAGAGTTTCGTAAGGTGGTACTGCCACAATTATTAAAGAGAAAGTCCTGAGCTGGACATGGCTACCAAGATATTTATAAAAACAATGTTATCCAGAACAGATCGTCTAACTGATCAAAAATGCTCATACCAAAATGTTTGGATAACATTGTTTTTACACAGCATCTTCTATACACCATTCCCACTTTGCGGGCATTCGCCAGCAAGAACTGGTGTCAGAACCTGTCCTTTGATTGACGCTGGAACCTGCAACTTGACATTGAGCGCTCTGGCCATTCGCTGCAAATCAGTTATGACTGGACACCAATGGCAGGAGTACCCAATTTTAAGAGATCTACATCCCCAGATTTTGCAGAATTCCTCATTTTCAACTCTCAAATCACGCACTGAAAAACCATGTACCTCCCCACTTTCCATTAAGCCTCCCGAAAAAAATGAAAACACGTTACAAAAACAGCAGTGTGCTACTGTCAGCCTTCATTACAACTGACGATCAGTTAGCTTGTCTATTGATATCAGGTGAAGCAGCATTCTGCCAGAGAATTTCAGTTCACTATCCGGTAAAAGAATATGCATTGTTGCATCAGTGAAAGATATTTAATGCTGAGTACCCCTCTCTTGAAGAGGCAGTTGCAATGATCATACCACTCTATTGCTTATGCGTAAACGGAAAAACTGTTTTGGGATTGTTGGGTGAACCGGGCTTTTCCATCATTATTGTACATTTCAATGTCAGACTTTACGGATGTTTGCTTACCATTACCTGTGCGTTCAGATTCACCATTCTTTGAAAATTTTTCACTCGTTCCATTTCCTCCACCGAGGTGTTGCTGCGCCAGCTCTTTTCGCGCCTGAGTTTCAATTGCACCAGCTTGAGACGCCACTGCCCGATCCTGGCCTGATGGTTGAGCTGGTGCCAGTGCTGCACGTTTTACTGTCTGCATTTTAAGTATTGTTTCCTGAGGGTCGCCAGATGCAGATGATGCATCAATTGAAACTTCCCCTCCTACAGCATACCGCTTACCATCAGGGCCAACCTGATAGGAATAAGTTGCTCCACCACGAACACATGAACCACCAGCTGCCATGTGTGCCGCTTCATGAGCTTTAACTTCCCGATCTCGTTTCTGTAATTCGTTGACCTGCTTTTTCTGATCCTCTGAGAGGTTCTGTTTATCCTGGGAACGAGTCTCAGCAGCGCCTTCCCGGTTGATTCCCGAATATCGCTGCTCTGCACCAGAATGTATTGAACCCAGTTCCATAAATAGAAACCCTCCATTAGGTTATCGGCAAAATGAGGATTTACTTGAGTATTTTCTGGAAATTTGCGTTTTTTGTAACTATTCACTGTTTTTATGCTTTTGTGGCAGGGTGTACAAAAGTTATTTTTATGATATCCGGATGATTTAAACCTGCTCCGGTCCAAACGGTATCAATCTGACCGGATACCGTTATAACAATTATCTAATTTTGAAATTTATTGTTTTTAACCAATTCATTCTTTGGAGGAATAGCTATGGCAGAAACAACATCAACCAATGAACCTCAGAAAATGGAGTTCCAGACAGAAGCGAAGCAGCTTCTCCATCTAATGATTCATGCTCTTTATAGTCATAAAGAGGTATTTATAAGGGAACTGGTATCGAATGCTTCGGATGCACTTGATAAACTGAGGTTTGAAGCGCTTACAAATCCATCGTTGCTTTCATCGGATACTGAGCTTGCGATTAAAATCAAGCTGGACAAAACAGCTAAAACAATCACAATCTCCGATAACGGCATCGGTATGACACGCCAGGAAGTTATCGATAATATTGGTACTATCGCACGAAGCGGATCAAAAGCTTTTCTGGAAAAAATGACCGGGGATCAGAAAGCTGATTCAAATCTTATAGGGCAGTTTGGTGTTGGTTTTTATTCTGTTTTTATGGTTGCAAGCAGTGTTAAATTGATCACAAAACGTGCTGGCAGTGATGAGCCCGCTGTAGCGTGGGAATCAAAAGGAGAAAGTACGTTTGCAATTGATACAATCGAAAAAGCAACTGCAGGTACCGATATTGTCATTTACCTTAAAGAAGAAGAATCAAGTTATGCTGAGGATTGGCAGATCCGGTCTCTCATCAAGAAGTATAGCGATTTTATAGCATTCCCGATCTATCTCCCTAACGATAAGGGCGCTGATGAAGTTATCAATCAGACAAAGCCACTCTGGAAGCGTTCTGCTTCGGAAATTACTCAGGAGCAGTATGAAGAATTTTTTCATCAGGCCCTTGCAGGTTTTGATAAACCTCTTGCAGTACTGCACTCTCAGGCTGAAGGAATCATGGAATATTCCTCACTGCTTTTCATTCCCGAAAAAGCTCCGTTCGATCTCTTTTCAATTGAGAGAAAACATGGCGTAAAGCTCTATGTAAAACGTGTCTTTATCATGGATAACTGCAAAGAACTACTTCCGGACTATCTGCGGTTTGTTCGAGGTATTATCGATTCTGAAGATCTTCCACTCAATGTATCCCGCGAAATTCTTCAGAAGAATGCAGTTATCGATAAAATAAAGAAGGCTGTTGTTGGTAAAATCCTTGGTAAACTCAAGGAAATGGCTGAAAATGAACCTGACAAATATAAAATATTCTGGCAGAATTTCGGCCCGGTCATTAAAGAAGGGCTTCATACTGATTATGAAAACAAGGAAAAACTTCTCGAACTCATTCGTTTTCAGTCATCCAATGGTACGACCGCTGATGACACAACATCACTGAAACAGTATGTTGAACGGATGCGTACCGATCAGAAAGATATCTATTACATAATTGGAGAAAATCGTTCGATCGTCGAAAAGAGTCCGCATCTTGAAGTGTTCAAGTCAAAGAGTATTGAAGTACTCTATATGGTTGATCCCATTGATGAGTTCATTGTTCCTGATATTTACAACTTTGAAGGAAAACAGCTCAAATCGGTTACTCAGGGTGATCTTGATCTTGGCGAACTGGGCAAGGAAGAAAAAAGCGCAATCAAGAAAGCGGAATCGAAATTCAAGAAGCTTTCTGAGAGAATCAAAAATATTCTTGCTGACTCTGTCAAGGAAGTCCGGGTCACTACCCGCCTGAAAGACAGTCCGGCATGTCTTGTCACTGATGACAATGAGATGAGCTCTCACATGGAAAAAATGATGAAAGCTATGGGGCAGGAGGTTACCAAAGCAAAACCGGTTTTTGAGATTAATCCGGAACATCCGATTCTTGTGAATATGAATGCCCGATATGAAAAAGATCCCAAGGATGAGGATCTTGAAGAGTGGACAAAGCT
The DNA here is from genome assembly GCA_050301235.1 of Chitinispirillaceae bacterium. Lineage (GTDB taxonomy): Bacteria > Fibrobacterota > Chitinivibrionia > Chitinivibrionales > Chitinispirillaceae > JAFGIN01. Next base: position 15,304 of record JBNKZD010000301.1, read on the forward strand.
GATGTTTGATCAGGCTCTGATTGCAGAAGGCCAGATGGTAAGCGATCCGCTGGCGTATTCACAGCGTGTGAACAAGCTGCTTTCTAAGATTACAGGACAATAAGAAAGTAAGTTATATTTTTTTTTTTAGAAAAGGCGCATATTTTGCGCCTTTTTTGCTTCTGCAATGTTATCATACCGCTTGTTGCAATCACCCTCTGAAAGGAGATAAGTATGGCGGTCATTGCCCTGATCAGTGACTTTGGTACAAAAGACTGGTTCGTTTCAGAACTGAAAGCTCGAATACTGTCAATAGCTCCACAAGTATCCATTGTGGACATTACTCATGAAATTCCACCTGGTGATCTACGGACAACTGCATTTGTGCTCAGCACAGTTTACCGACAATTTCCAGTTGGAACCGTTTTCTGTCAGACTGTGGATCCTGGTAGTTTAATCAGTTGTCCAATTATTATTGCACGAAATGCAGAATACACCTTTATCTCTCCTGATAATGGTGCACTTTCCTGGGTGTTTTCAGGTATAAAACCCAATTCAATTAATGCTTGCAGTAATCTCACGACTGCCTGTTCCACTTTCAGAGGCCGCGATATCATTGCTCCAGTGGCAGCTCACTGTGCAAACGGTACACACATAAATAATTTCGGACCAGAGATCAGTAATTTTGTTACAATTCCATTCCCGGAGATTTCAGAAAATAACGAGAGTATTACAACTGAGGTTCTTTATGTTGACCACTTCGGTAATATTATCACTGCTATTGCAAATAACCGAATTGTAAATTCTATAATGAAAAAAATGACAGTGGAAATTAAGGGGAAACGTATTCAAATGCCAGCTTTGACCAATTATAACAACACCAACAACTCTAATCCATTCATTTATCAGGGGGCGAGTGGTTATATTGAAATCGCTCTTTCAGGGAGCAGTGCAGCGGAATTTTTTAATGTTAAATCTGGAGACGGGATCACTATTTATTATAAGTAAAAAATGAATGAGTAACATTCACCCTGCGATTGTCCGATGTGTTCCAGACTATACTCATTGCATAACTAAAATATATTGTTTTATTTACAAGGTTACTATCTCAATCCAGAATTTGAGCATCACTGGAATACAACAGTACTCTTTTCCGGTGTGTTCTTCAGGAATCCTGTATTCATGGTGCGCCCTTTTTCGCACAGTTATGCGCTATTCTATTTAAATCTACTGGTCAAACAAATTACAGGTACAATCAGTGGCGGAATGCATTGTAGGATCCACCCAATATTTACATTTGGCCGTATTTCACTGCTACCGAATTGATTTCAGCAAATACTTCCTCAAGCTGCTCGGGTGTTTGCGCTCCAGGATAGACATTTACGGTATCTATTTGCCCATCAAGCTGAATGAGTATCGATTTGGGTTTGCCAACCGGGCCGGGATTTCGTACCGGATCGGGCATTCCAATTATTTGGTTTTTGATAACCAGAAGAGCAACCGATTCGAAATCAGAATTAATAATGGGTTTTGTCCATGACATAACAAGAGAATCCTTTGACCCATAACGATACATGATTATATTGTCTTTAGAATCCTTGATTGCTGTTATGAGTAATGAATCTTTTTTAAAGAATATAGAGTCCTGTGTAATTAATATGCTTGAAGATGTTAAGTCAACCTTCGGATATCCTTGGGTTATCATTAAAATGCTCTGAATATTCGCCGTAGTTGGAGACTTGTTCGAACTGTTCTCTTTAGTTAATGAATTGAGTGGGTTTTCAAAACATGACAATAACAGCATTGAAGAACCGACTGCGAATGTAATAAAAGTGTTCCTAAACATACACACTCCTTGAATATGATGAAGGTTCATTTAAATAATACATCTATATGGTCAGAAATGCCAAACTGTATGGTCAGAAAATGTATTCGGTTAGAATACATTCTTAATTAGAAAGTTCTGATGAAAAAAGTTCTTAGAGCTAAATGGGTATAGTGTTGTCATAATGAATTTGCTGATTATACTTCTAATTGATTGATAATATATGGTTATTAAAGTACTGGATGGGTATGATTTATCCAGCAATTACCTCATCAGGTTCGGTTGCATTTCCCCTTTTACTGCTCAGTAACAGAAATGGAACCTGCGCACTATAAAAGAACA
>JBNKZD010000302.1:0-2791 GCA_050301235.1 Chitinispirillaceae bacterium
GCCAGGGGCAGATTGAGCATGATTCGCTATTATCCCTTTGAAAGGGTACTTTTTGACATTCAAGATTAGATATATCGTAATCGGCAGTAATCAAAAATTTAAACATCCATCCTGAAATTACTTCATCCAGCTTTTTACTCCCATTTTTCGTGTATTTCGTTGTTAAAAAGCCCTCGTTTTCACTATCCTCGTGAATGCGCACTAAAACGGTATCGGCACCGTATATTTCAGTGATACAAAGCGTCCGGGAAGTAACGTGCCACCACTCTGCTCTATTGGTGCATCGAACAGATTTATAATATTGAGAGCAATTTCGTGATTATTTTTAAATGTGTAACTGCTTGATATATCTGTCAGGAAATAGGGATCAAGAGAAATAAATAAGGGTGTGATTGTCAGTATAACCTTTTTATCAACCACGATTGTGCTCATATTTGGTGTTGAACGCCAATCAGCAAATTGTCGTTTTCCTACGAACCCTTCGCTGAGAGAAAAATGCAACTCTCCTGAACCTATTTTTTTATTGAATCTGACAGATGCATTCATCTTATGTTTAGCCAGATAGTCCAGAGGCACCTTATATGTCAAATTCTCTGATTCTGTAAAAGTGTAGTTAAAGCTGAAATTCAAAGGCTCGACTGGTTTCCATGTAACCTCATTTTCCACACCCCAGGACCAGGCATCATCAAGGTTTCCATTTGAAACAATACCATTGATTGTTTCCGGGCCGATATCGAGGGTAATCAGATTTCCCATTTTATTGTAAAAGAAATTAGATTGTAAAGAGATCCCTTTAAGAAGATCTGTTTCAAACCCAAAGTCAAAAGAGCGTACATTTTCTGCAAGTAGATCCGGGTTGCCTCGAATTTTATACTTTCCAACATACATGTTACCGTAGAGCTCAACTGTTGACGGTGCTCTGAACGCATCGCCAAAAGAGCATCGTAAGGTGAAATGGTCAAACAAACGTGATGAAATTCCGATTTTCGGTGAAAACATAAACCCAAACTGAGAATGATAGTCAAGCCGTAATGCAGGAACAATATTAACATATGGCAGTTTTAAATCAACCTGTGCATAAACACCTGTATTTCGGAATCGCTCACTAATTTCAGATTCACCAGAGCGAATTTCTCCGCTACTCCGATATTTTAACGCACCGAATGTAATTTTACTCCATAGGAAATCTGCTCCGGCAATTACTGTAACCTGATCCAGTGGAGTGTATACCGCACTTGCTTCCCCCTGCACATCCTGCGAATTTACATTCCAAGAAGTCGGTATAAACTTATCTGCACTATCAGTTTTGTCAAAATACTTCCCGCCAACAATTCTTCCGAATCCACCGATTTTCAAGTGTAGATTGTCAATTGCTGAATAATCTATGTAGGTACCAGCAAGAAATTTATTACCTTTAATTACAACATCGGCATCAGGATCGGTTTCAGTCGTACCAAATCCAGTCTCGTTATTAAAATAGCGCATATGAACACTTAGTTTTGCTTTATCATTGAAGCGCACCCCACCTTTTAAAAATAATCGTGCATCTGAATAGTCATGGTTATACCCCCTCATATTGAAAGTGTCATTTCCAATTCGAGTGAATGTACTATCCGAAAGGTAATAATTCCCGATAGTACGCGCGCCACCCGCTGCAAGGATATCAAACCGATCATTGCCACCACCTGCGACTCCGGAAATATTCCAATAAGCAAGGTTCATACTCTCTTTCCAGAATTTGGCGCCAGTCTGTCGCCCTTCGAGTCCGTAATTATGAGCAGCAGTAAACGGAAGTGAACTTTCCCCTGTTAATTTTACATTTGGCCTTCCATCACCAGTTTCAGTAACAATGTTGATTACACCACCAAATGCATTAGCACCATACAATGAAGAAAATGGCCCCCGGATAACCTCAACTCTTTTTACTGCATCGAGTGGTATTTCATTCAGCAGTAAAAATGGCGTTCCCGAAAGATTGTTCGCAATCCCATCAACTAGAATTAATACTCGAGTTGCAGTTAAGGCTCCCGGAATTCCCCTCATCATAATATCTGATGGCACCCCCTCACCCATCCCCACCGGACATTTCACCTGTACCCCCATCTCATACTGAAGAAGGTCGGTAATATTTTTAGCGGCAGAATGCTGAATCTGCTCCTTATCGATAATAGTCGCGCTCACCGGAATATCGTGTATACTGCGGGATTGTTTTGTAGCGGAAACAACCAACTTTTTCAGCTCACTGGTGGTAGTGTCTTTTGATTCCCCTTCACCAAAAACTATCGATGAAGAGATTAGTGCTATGAAAGCTATTCGATACATCCAGTATTCAGCCATTCTATATATTCATCCTATCTCTGATTTTTTAAACTTGATATCACTACCCAGATTGGTTAAAATCGACTTGAGTTTGGTTCAGTGAGATTTAACCTTTTAATCCTTTGACATTTAACGTAAATATAATGATTTCACACGTTTCTTACATAAAATGACACAGATTCAGTATTCTTAAATTTCTTGAGTTTTGTTTGTAGACTCCAACCGATATTTTTGGGGATTTAATGGTTATTACATTGTTTCTACAATTTTCGAGGATGATCAGGTAATTTTAGTATATTGTTTAAAAACGATTTGAAGGCATAGCATATGGATCCAAAGCAGTTATTTTCACCTAAACTCGGCGATTTATAGACATAAAAATAATCATTTTGCATAAAAATTTCACATTCAGATCGTTCAGCTGTTTTCTTCTAGCATTTTTACACAAAACCAGCGTCCATTTCGACCACAA
>JBNKZD010000303.1:0-54677 GCA_050301235.1 Chitinispirillaceae bacterium
TGTAAACGTATCGGGCCAGTTATTAAACAGTTTTCCATATTCCATCTCTGCACAATGATGAGAACCACTGGCCAGATCGGTGAGTGTCATTACCAGCTCGACAGAATCACTTGAGCAGGTTCCCGATCTCATAACGGTTCTTATATGAATAGAATCCAGGCGGCAACCATCTTGCAATCCGGGATCAAGATCGAATTTTAACCATGCGGAATTAAACACAAGCGACTTTTGAACCTTCTGAATATTTTTATCATCAGACATAACTCCGGAATTAACGCTGGTAGATTCAGTTTGCACCAAAGGCTTTATACATTGACCTGTGCATTTTTTTAACGGGAAATAAATAGGATACAGCACCAGCCGTATCTCATCCTGTTTTTTAAAATGAATTACTTTATTTTCTCCAATTATTCCTATTGTAAATGTACATCCGATTGCACTTCTGTTTTTCTGATTATCCCATTCAGGATCCAGAACCAGTGCACGAAGCGGGACATTCATTCTGTGCCGTTTTGCAGGCAGTGATGCAACCAGTGTATCAACCTTAAAAAGTTCGTTTGCAGCACAGTGTTCAGATTCCTTATCCTCTCCGGTAATAACAGTAGGTTCCCTTCCTGCCTGCTGCTGTTTAGCCCTGCTTAATGAACCTCTTATTTTTAATTTCAACTGAGCAGAACTTTCCACAAGAAATTCAAGGGTGGTTTCATCAGTCTCTATATGCTCAATTTTCAGAGAGTCGGAGAGCGGTAATTCTGTATATATTGTTGAAAATTGATCAATAAAATTGTCTTCAATATACGCCTCTGAAATTGTCAACCCATTCAATGAGAAGAAGATAGTGGAAAGATCCGTTGCATTAACAATCGCACCTTCAGGCAATGAAGCAGACATCGCAAATGAGATCGGTGATTTGAAACACTTTCCTGCTACAGGTGCAGAAACTGTTTTTGATTCCCCTGGATCAAGATGCGCAACATGTACAACGATAATTGCATCTGTAGAGTCCATCAGCGCCATAACGATATCATCCATAGCACATGCAGCTGCATTATTGGAGAGTGAGATCTTAAGCGGCGATGACTTATCGTCAAAGCAGACCATCGCAACACCTTCAACTTTGCATGCTTTTTGTGAAATCGAAAGCTGAGTTGCTTCTCTTAACTTACTGCCTGCTTTATATCTTAAAGGCATACCTAAAATTACCGGAAGACTTATATCTACAGGGGGTAAACCCTGAATGGTACTCGCTCCAAGCGTCTGGCGAACCTCTATGGAATCGGTAATACCCAAAGGTTGTTCGTAGGTGTATGCTATCTGTTCCTCTCTCATGCAAGTCATTGTATCACCATCACCAGCTGTTGCATTTAGAAAGCTTTTTATAGCATCCTGATTGAGTACATCTCGTATCAGAATTTTTTGTTGCAATACCGGAAGTTCAATATGCATCTTCCATTCGACAGGAGCCACCGAATCGGGCAATGAGCAGATAAAATTTGTCAATGCAAATACAACGATACCCAGATGCATTCTATCCACATGATTTTTCATACATTTCCTGCACTATTGCCGACTGAATCTTTTAAATCACTGAGAACTACTACAAAGCGAATAAACTATACAATAATAACCAGCGGATGCCATCAGTTTTTTATATACTAATGTAAATTTTTATTGGAGATTTTTTGCAGCGAATTCGAATCTCATTGAATTTTAAAAAGATGAGGATGAGTTAGAGATGGTGTCTACTATTGAATTTTATTTTAATATTTCGTTTTTTTGATGTTTTTATTCTCACATGATTTCTCAGCATGAAGTCCATCGGGTATAGATGCAGATAATATTGATGCTCCAGATAACGCGGCTTATACTTCAGGACATATGATTGATTAAGGTAATGGGCACAATAAGAGGCATTAGATGATTATGACACTTGCCAATTACTTCATGAAGTTCAGATTTTTCATCCTGTGAAAGACTATTACAGAAATAACCTGCACTATGCATCAGTACATTAGTATTCTTTCTCACTGTTGCAGGTTTTGTCAAAGCTTCTCATAACTGCTGACTGAAATTGTTACTGAAAACATATGATATATTACTGGCACCTGCAATGAATGCACCCAGCTCATTGAGAAGTTTTGGACTGTGTTTCACAAAGGGAAACTGTATTTAAGTAAAAAATGAACCAGTTTCTTAAAAAGAAAAAAGGGTACTTTGTAGGGAGGATAAATAAAAGAGAACTCAGGAAAGAACGACTGACGCATCTCAGAGCGCAGATAGCTGAACGTATCGAATCCCGACTTCCCATGGTACCTCCCCATACCACTCTTTCCCACTCCTCCGAACGGGAGCCTGCCGGATGCAAACATTAATAAAGATCCGTTAATGCAATAATTTCCGGAAACGGTCCTCTGCCGGACGACCGATTCGGTTATTCTATTCTTTGTAAAAAGATACACTACAAGTGGTGCTGCCTGCTGGGATATATTCTGAAAGACATCTTCAATAGAAGTGTATTCAACAACCGGCAGAACAGGTCCAAAGATCTCATCAAATAAAATTGGATCTCTCATATTTATGGAGCAATCGATCACTGTAGGTGCCCAGTGCAGTGTTTTATAATTTCTTGTTCCACCAGTGAGTACTTTTCCGGTAGTTTGTTTTATGAGTTGTTCAAGTCGTGCAAAGTGCTTTGAGTTTATTATGTGAGTATACGATCCTGATTGTTCAGGATGTTCTCCGTAAAATTGCTGTATCACTGCTGCAACAGCACACTTGAATGTATCAAATATTGCTTTATGGACATAACAGACATTTGGTGCAATACATGTCTGACCGGCATTGAAAAACTTACTCCAGACAATACGTTGTGCTGCAATGTTAACATGAATATCCGGTTCTACAATGCAGGGATTGCAGCCACCCAATTCAAGGGTGAGGGGAATAAGTTCTTTTGCACACGATGCCATCACGCTTTTACCTGCTGAAATTCCCCCGGTAAAGAAGACAAAATCAGGTCCACCACTTTCAATCGCATGAGCTGTCTCCATGGCATCCCCCTGACACACGGCAACAATACGTTCATCGAAATGCATCTTTAAACATTTGGCAATGGTTAATGAGCATGCTGGTGCAAATTCAGATGGTTTCAGCACAGCACAGTTCCCGGCTGCCAATGCAGCAACAAGGGGTTGTAACAGTAATCCGATCGGATAGTTCCATGGGCCAACGATTAAAACAGTGCCAAATGGTAAAGGATAACAGGTACACCTGGAATATACAAGAGCCAGCGGTGAAGATACACGTTTGGGGCTGCTCCACTTTTCCAGATTCCGGCAGGCGATATCAATATCTGCAATTATCAGTGCTATTTCACCGGAGTACGCTTCGGCAGGTGGTTTGCTTATATCCTCACGAAGACAACACAGGAATTCATCAGTGTGCCTTATAACGATATCCTTCAGGTGCAGCAATTGTTGTTTACGCCACGATAATTTTTGAGTGATACCAGTGGCGAAATAGTGTGACTGAGCTCTGAACAGTTCTGAAAAACGCATAGTATTCGGCCTGAATTGTGCAGTTGTTATTACTGAACTCCTGAAGAGATCAGGGACAGACAAGCAATAATCCGTTTTAAAAGATATGTCCCGGATGAAAATGCAATTATAATACCTGTTATGAAATCCATATGAAATCGAATCAGATTATAGTAATTGGTGCAGGTTTAGGTGGAATGGCTACTGCTATTACTCTTGCATCGAAGGGGTATCGTGTCATTCTGTATGAAAAAAATGCACACCCGGGAGGAAAACTGAATTTCCATTCCCGGGAAGGATTTCGTTTTGATCTGGGACCTTCGATTTTATCGATGCCCTTTATTTTTAAAGATCTGTTTTCATTAGCAGGGAAACATTTTGAAGAGTACGTACCGATAGAGCAGCTTGATATTCATTGGAGGAACTTTTTTGAAGATGGTACAGTAATCGATCTGGTTAGCGATTATACTGAACAGAAGCAACTATTCCAGGCGCTTTCAGCGCAAAGCCCAAAAGAGTTTCTTGACTTTTTGAACTACTCACAAAATCAATATCGATTAATAGAAAAAATCTATTTCCGCACAGGCGCAGATACACTAGGTGATGCTCTCAGAAACATTCTGCTGCGGGGCATCTGGAATATCGATGCTTTTTCATCAATGAGCGCGGCGATCGAGTCACGTTTTTCAAACCCATATCTGAGAGATGTGTTTTCCTATTTTTCAAAATATATCGGCTCATCCCCCTGGAATGCACCAGCCTTTCTGAATTTGCTTCCATGGATTCAGTATCGCTTCGGAATCTGGTATGTCAAAAAGGGGATGATTAACCTTGCCGATGGAATGAGTAAACTGCTCGGCGAATTGAATGTCGAACTCAATTTCAATACGGAGGTGAAGAGAATACTGGTTACTGATAGAAGGGTTACCGGGGTTATGCTACATGACGGAAGAGAGATTCCTGCGCGGGTTGTGGTTTCCAATATGGAGGTGATTCCCGCACATAAAAAGTTGCTTCAAGCCCCTCCGGAGCAACTGAAACGGTTTCACCGATTCGAGCCGAGCTGTTCAGGACTTGTTGTTCACCTGGGAGTAAACAGAATCTATTCACAGCTGGCCCATCATAATTTTTTTTACTCCGCAGATTCCAAGCGGAATTTCAGATCGGTATACAAAGAATACCGATTACCCGATGATCCGACAATCTACCTTGTTGCACCGGTACGTACCGATCCCACTCTCGTCCCGCAGGGATGTGATATTATCAAGCTGTTGCCTCATGTACCTCATATAAATAAGATACACTTTTATTCTCAGAATGATTATGAGTTGTATAAAGATCACTTATTAAAAAAGCTTGAACGAATGGGTCTTACAGACCTTCGTAAACATATCATAGTGGAAGAAGTGCTGACTCCACTTGACATAGAAAATAATTACTACTCACGCTGTGGCTCTATATATGGAGTTGTTTCAGATCTCTGGAAAAACTTTGGATTTAAAGCTCCCAGACAAAGCCGTTTCTACTCCAATCTCTTCTTTTCAGGTGGAAGTGTTAATCCGGGGGGCGGAATGCCGATGGTCACGCTCGGAGGAATGCATACAGGCCACTTAATAGAAAAATTGTTTCCGGTAAAGGACTTTGCGTGAAGCGAGAAGATACACACATCATTGTGGTTGGAGGGGGTCCGGGCGGCCTCTCTGCTGCTATGATATTGGCACAACGCGGATTTAAAGTGACCGTATTTGAACAGAAGAGTGTTGTCGGTGGAAGAAATAAAGCGCTTCATCTGGGAGAATATACCTTTGATATCGGGCCGACTTTCCTTATGATGGATTTTTTCCTTCGGGAGATATTTTCTCTCGCTGGCAGAGACATTGATGATTATCTGAATCTAATCCTTCTCGAACCAATGTATAAACTCAATTTTGTCAACAATGAGTTATATATCGTTTCGGATCATAAAGATATGCGTGCCAGAATTGAAGAAACATTTCCCGGTAATGAAGCAGGATTCGATGTTTTCTTACGAAAAGAAAAGCAACGATATCATAAATTATATCCGTGCCTCCGGAAAGATTATTCATCATTTGCAGCAATGGTGCATCCTGATATACTTACTGCACTACCCTATCTTTCAATAGGAAAATCACTCTATCAAAATCTGGGAAGCTACTTTCGTGATGAACTATGCAGGTTATCATTTACTTTTCAGGCGAAATATCTTGGTATGTCACCATGGACCTGTCCGGGGTTGTTTACAATCATACCATACGTTGAACATGCGTATGGCATCTATCATGTTGAAAACGGGCTGCATGCGATCTCTCTTGCAATGGAGAAAGTGATCACCGAGCATGGCGGCAGAGTTTTTACTGATCAGAAAGTGAAGCAGGTGACTGTTAATAACGCGCGTACGGCAAGTGGCGTTGAACTTGAAAACGGAGAGGTCGTTCCGGGTGATGCTGTAATAATCAACGCTGATTTCGGACATGCAATGCAAACCCTTTTTGCACCTGGTATTCTGCAGCACTACACTTCGAAGCGTCTTGCAAAGATGCATTTTTCCTGTTCAACATTCATGATCTATCTTGGCCTTGACATCATGTATCAGGAACCTCATCATCAGATCATTTTCGCACATGATTATCGAAAAAATATCACAGAGATTTCCTATGAAGGTATACTTTCGAAAGATTTATCTCTATATGTAAGGAATGCCAGTATTACTGATGCAACACTTGCTCCGAAAGGGCATTCTGCACTCTACATTTTAGTGCCGGTTCCAAATCTTCTGTCAAACATTGTCTGGGATACAGAGCAAATCGCCTTTTATCGTGAAAAAGTACTTACGCTGATTGAACAAAGGACATCCATGTCGGATGTACATCAACACATCATTACAGAACATATCATTACCCCACACAATTGGTGGACAGATTATGATGTCTATAACGGCGCAACCTTCAATCTGGCGCATAATCTTCTTCAGATGCTTTATTTCAGGCCACACAACCGTTTTCAGGAGGTTCATCGATGTTATCTTACCGGCGGGGGAACTCATCCGGGATCAGGTCTTCCAACAATTTATGAATCGGCAAGAATCACGGCTGAAATGATCACTAAAGATTTGTGTCACTGGAAGTAGTGGTGAAAGTATTATTAATCTTCACTCTCGTACTCGCCACAGGCGATTATCGTTAAACAACTTTTTCGAAGCATTCAATTTCTGTAACAGGGCCATCATGAAATCTGGAAATTGAAAGCCCCTCAAAACACAACATATCATTGGAAAAAGCATATACTGTACAATACTCAACAGCTCTTATATTGGAATACCTCGATAATTATATTCTCTATATTTAATTCCCTTCACATTATTGTAAAAATTACAGAACATCACCAATATCCATCCGTGGTGAATAAAAGATAGAACGTTCTCGATTCATAAAGCCATGTATAACCGGTTGGATCATTTACTATTGGAGATAATTTATCTGCCATTTCCAAATATGATTCATTTGATAAACTTATTGTAAATTCATTTTTATTCTTACTGATTGAAACCCTGGGATCTGATTGACACGAAGTTAATACCAGTTTAACTTTCGATTGAAAACCTGGTAACTCAGAAACAGTAACTTCATTAATTTCGGAGTTACCCAATTTCAACAAATAATCTCGTACTGCTTTAATTTCATCCACCTGGTCCGAATACAGTCTGAGAAGTGGACCATTGTGCGAACCGTCATTTATAAAATCTATTCTCAATTTACTACTCCTTTTTTGTTTAACAAACTTTCTTTTAAATACTCTGTAACTTTTACATTAGCAGGAACTAACCCATCTGCATTTTTGTAATAAATGTCGGAATATTTTAGCCTATGTTCGGCAACTTTGCCTAAAATTGTTTTTACATGTTCAGTGTATCTTTCATCTTTGATAGTACCTGTGGATAAATACATTCCTAATATTTCCCTGTCTTGATAATCTGTTAATAAATACCTTGTACTATCGATGTCAGAATTATCCAATTGCTCAGCAATATGCTGATATTTAAGAATTTGTTCCATATATTCTGTTGTATATTTTTGATTCAGGGACCCACACATTTTAAAACCGCTTATTAATCCAGCTACATATATTATAATTGCAAGAAATATGGCTCCAAAAACTGCTAAAATAATCTTTACTACATTCATATGTTCTCCATAAGGCTTTTAGTTGACAATAATTTTTGTTTTAAAACAATCCAGTTCAAAAATCTGATTCAATTTCTAACTTAGTGAGTTTGGCTAAATAAAGCCGTTCATAAATTGACTGATAGTGTTTGTCATATTGAATTCTATACTCTTTGACGGCTTCAATACGTCTTTGAATCGGTTTTGCCATAATATTAGTGAATAATTCTAATTCAAATTGTTTCAATTCATTATTACTACTGTCCGGAATTACAGACTGTTTAATAAGTGTATCTTTAAAGCTGTGTTTATACTCTTCAGAAAGTTTTTTAATCTGATTGACTTCCCTTTGAATATCTTCTGGCAAACAATAGTCTTGTAATTGTTTATAATACAGATCGAATTTTCCCATGTCTTCTTCCAAAAAAGTAATCTTAAGATATGCCAGATTATAGCATACGACATACGATGATGTGGGATATCCTATAAGTCCTCGTTCAAGGGTGTTTTTCGCGCAATGCAATAGTCCCAGTTGAATAAATGAATTCGCCAGCAAATAGAGTACTTTTGCATTATAGTTGAAGTTTGGATAAATACTCACTATTTTTCCAAAATTTACAGCAGCATCCCAATATTCTTTCCTCTCATACAATATAATACCATCGGGATATTCGGATACAGGAGAAATACACATGCGATCATATAACCGTTCGGAATAGCGACGAATAAAATAGGATCTGATACAATCGCGATCAATTGGAATACGAATCCCTTCAACATTAAAAGGGTAACAACCGCCGGGAATACCATAATACGTATGTGATGTATCCTGCGGTTCTTCCTTCTTTGACGTATCTCCTAAACTTTCTACAATTCTATTATTGTTGTCGGTGATTATCAGGCTATTAAAAAGGAACCTGTTTTTTACAAAGATGTTATTAAAGATTCTTGAATCCCGGGAATCCCGTGCAAACACACCGTATCGCCTGTTGTTCACAAAGGTATTTCGAACAATAAGAGCATCCGTGCGATTATTACAAAAAATCCCGCAGTTACCATGCCCGCTTATACAGTTTTCATGAATAGAGGTTCTATAACCGGTAACCCGATGAAGAAAAATGCCAAATTGCCCGTTGTTCCTGATTTCATTGTCAAATATTTCCGGAAGGGTGTTAATCGCAAGAATACCAGCATCTCGGTTATTCTTGATTATGTTTCCGGTAATGGTCGATCTTAAAAATTTGCATAGTACGCCGACACGACCATTGGTTATAGTAAAGTTTTTTAAAACAGCGCCATCTGCTCCATCTACAACAGGATGCCTTCGGTCGCCCTTAAGAATTGTTTTTTCTTTATCCTCCCCCAGAAACACAACATTATCAACGAGATATACATTTTCTTTATATATACCATTTTTTACATAAACGGTATCACCATCATCGGCTTCTCCCAGAGCACTGTGTATTGAAGAGAATTCGTCTGGAACAATAATTTTCCTGCTCCAGCAGATCGATGATAAAATAAAAAGGTAAAGAAAAATGGTATAGGTTTTCATGCTACTTCAACTCAAGAATTGCCAGATTTTAACCACTTCAACGCTTCATCATAAACCGTAAACCACTTATGTTTATCGTCTTCCATAAACGCTTTCTCTGCGTTAAATTTTGGAGAATCTTTCCCGAAAACCGCAACTTTTTGAACGTTTTCATTAATCACTATAGTTTCTTTAAATCCTAATGCCCATTCTTTATGTGCAGCCATATTATAGTTCGATTCATCTTCGGGCTCCGAAAAATCTAACAATAAATTAAATGATTTCTTATTGATTGTTGATTTTTTAATAACATCAATCGCCACTTTAACATCGCTGATAGTCTCTTCCGGATTTGGAAGCGAATAAACTTTATGTTGGATAATTATTGGATCATCGTGAATTTTCTTTGTTTCTATCATCTTCTAATTCCTCCTCATGTTTTATCAATACTTTATTTTATTTTATTTTGCCACCGATATTCTTCATAATGTTTACATTTTGCAATTTACGAAGCCAAGCTTAATTATTGGACACCAGCAATAATTATGTAAATTTATATCCATTTGAAGTTTTCATGCAAGGAGTCGGCATAATAAATGTTTTTTTAGCAATATTCCCATTTTTTAATTTAATAGTAAACTCATAGTCACCAATGGGCATAACACTGCCATTTGACGAAATATCTGCAGTTCGATAGAATTGCACACCAATACAGAGTAAATTAAATCCCCTTTTCATATCTTGTATTCCTTTCAATTTAAAATTGTGTGTGTTGAAGTGGGTATATAAAGGATAATTAAGTTTTTACATTGACACGTAGATGTAGTTGTTTATATCTCGACCTTAAAATTTCGAGCAAATTGATTTCCCTGACAGTTCTTAACTACCCGGTTTCTCTTTAAAATAACAATTGTAATCAAAAAACTCTATTAATTAATAAGGGGTTCAGGGTTCAGGGTTCAGGGTTCAGGGTTCTAAATCGAATTGCAGATGCCGGATAATTTTGTCACTAATTTTTCTTTTTCCTCATACAACCAGCATTTCAATTTTTAAACCACGGAATAAACAGTATGAAAATTTATTGCTCTATAGATTGAAAATTTCCGCGTATTCTGTGTGTACAGTGGTTTACTTATTTGTGGTTGAATTGGGAGAAGGAGGGGGAATGAAATGGACAGCAGGCAGTGGGTCGAAGGTAAGTTCTCTGTGATAGCAGGTAAAAAAAAGAGCGAAACGCAAACCAGGCTTAATCCACTGTTATTTGTCGGTACACTGGCAATTGTAACAAAAATTACTCTCGTGATTAGTAGAAAGAAGTAAGAATATTTATTAGATTATTGCTTCCGCTGCTCTGCACCCGACTTAATCACCACTTTCAACCCATGCTGAAAGTCCTGTTCCTCTTTTTTACCAAAAATCGCCTCATATGAAGCATCAAACTTGTTTTTATCCACTTTTCGGTAGGTATCACCTTTTCCAGCGCCACTCATAACGGTTCCTTTTTTTGAAATTGCTACAAAATAATTTTTGGAACTATCGGGTAGAATGATAAATTTTCTGGCCAGAAGGGCCGGATCGATCAGATCGGGTAATACAACCGCATCTCTTCGATCAGTTTCAGTATCGGCAACTGGCCGGGAGCGACGATATCACCGATAAAACCGAAGGTAAACAATGATCCGTAAAAAGGAGCGAATACGCGGGTAACAGTTCCGACAGGCCCCATACCGATTGCAACAATCGGAGCTGTACACTCCTTAGTCACATTCAACAAACGGTGAACATCATCGCGGGAGTTTGACATAACAGCAAGTTTTACAATGTCAGCACCCTGTGCGCAGGCCCTGGTTATCATATCCCGGAGCTCATCATCGGAGGGAGTCTTCTGATAATCATGCTCCGAAATAATAATCGTCGCATCTTTTGCATTTGATAAAATAGTATCTGAAACAGGTGACCCGAGTTCCACATCAATTGCGTCAACCACAGAAACAATCTCTTTAAACATCGCTACACGGTTTTTAGCCGTCCGTTCATTTTCCCTGATAGTGCCTATCATCGGAAGTCCCGTGGTATCCTTGACCGAATGAAGGTACTCCATGATTTTGTCAAAGGGAGCATTGATCAGATCAACCCGGATCTCAAGCAGATCGACACCACTATTTTTAAGTGACAGGAGTTCATCAACAGCGACAAACTTGTCAACTATTGCCACGACCTTAGGATAATTACCAAGCACACATGAACCTATTGATACCATTTTAATGTAAACCTTACAAAAATTGTAAACTGAACTTCAGCCGCCAATTCCAAGAATTTTCTCGGCACGCCGGTCAAGATAGTCAACCAAACCATTGGGGATCCGGTGATCCATTCCGGCCTCTTTCCATACTTCAGGACTTTCCATACATAAATATAATGTACATGCGGGGTCGTACGTATTAAAAGTATTTTGCATCATTGTATACAGTGCAACCCTCAGAGGTCTGAAATACCGCACCTTTCCATCAGCACCAGTAATCTGCTCACCGGAGAATAACGGCAGATGGGCATTGTTTTTTTTCAAGAGCGTTTTAAGTGATGGCATACAGCGAAATCCGCCCATACTGCACCAGGCAATCCTGTCGGGATCTTTTATATATGAATAGATCATCCGCACGACATCACGGTACTCCCGCTCCCATCCATCATAAATAATCATCGGATCGAAATGAAACGCAACCGTGAACCCCATCTCTACACATCTCCGGGCTGCTTCAAGTCGCTGCTCAAGAGGTGCAGTGTCGCGTTCGAGGATGGAAATCATGGATGGAGTATTCATCGAAAAACCGATCACGACTTTTCCAGGATGCTGAATCTCGCCAAGCTGCTGAATATTGGTGCTTTTTGTTTTAAATTCAACCAGAGTATCAGGATATTTATCCAGAATCGATGCAACCAGCCGGGCTGCACCGGTGATATGCTCCGAATAGAGGCTGTCACCAAATTCTCCGGTCCCAAACCGAACCACGCCTTTCCAGGTTGCCATTTTTCGTTCTATTTCATCAATAAGTTCATCAGTATTGGTATACAGTACCTGATGCTGATGATTAAAATATGCCTGAAGAATACAGTAGGCGCAGTACATTCCACACCCGGTTTGCGGAGTCAGGATCTGATACCCGCAACAGAGATACCCCTGGGTTGTTCCTGGGCACGGCTTCCAAAATTCACCCTTATTGGTGGTTTTTTCGATATAATTACGGTCGTTTAGATTAAAATCACTCATAGTCTGTAAAATAGTTTCAATAGAATGAATGTGAAAGCGAAATAAGGTTCAGGGTTCAACGTTCAGCGTTCGAGGGTTGAGGTTCGAGTGACGAGGGGAATGCAAAAACTATTATTTTGTACCGATCTTTTATCTCGCCCTTACAGGGCTTTGACATTTTTTGAAATCCACCACTCTGGCCGTTTGCCAAGGCTGGCGTATTCCGCTCTTTCAGAGCATTCGACACATGGAAGGTGAAGACGTGAATATCGCAGTAACACCCCGTCTCCCGGATGGGAGAAGAGGCCGGGGGAAGAGGTCCACCAGCGAATGCGAAATCAGAGAATTCCGCGATCCCTCCCTTTCCGACGACACCTGAGACTGCAAAGTGCGGGCAAACCAAAACTTGATCGCAGTATGTAAGGTCACGTTGCAACGTGCCCCAACGGCCCCACTAAATCGCCGGGTAGCGTCCATATACTACAGAAGACTGTGGTCAGTAAGCAGTGGAAGGCATAAAAAATGGGACTAAGAACCCTGAACTCTGAACTTTTAAATGATTCCAAAAAAATAATGTATATTCCTTCATCTGACTTTAAAAGGAACTGATTTAATGAAACATCCACACCTTTTTGGACCGGTTAATTCTCGTCGGTTGGGGATATCGCTGGGAGTGGATCTTATAACGCCAAAAACCTGTACGTTAGACTGCACCTATTGTGAGTGCGGTCAAACTACCGATCTGACTTCTGTGCCACAGGAGTTTATCTTTTCAGAAGTTATTATTGCTGAGCTTGATGACTATCTGAGTAAAAAGCCCGTACTTGATTATATCACATTTTCCGGTAGCGGTGAACCGACGCTTCACTCCGGGCTTTTGACAATTATCACGCATCTCAAAAAAACGTATCCACAGTATAAAACGGCACTGCTCACGAATGCGACACTGCTGCATATTGAAGATGTCATGAATGCTGCGCTGCTTTTTGATCTTGTGGCACCATCCATGGATGCAGTCACAGAGCAGTCCTTTCAGTTGATCAATCGGCCGGTTTCTGATATCACACTGTCCAGAATGCTTGAAAGTCTTACCAGATTTTCACATCGCTATACAGAGACATTGCTGCTTGAAATATTCATTGTGCCAGGAATTAATGATTCAACTGAGGAGTTGATTGAGTTTAAAAGGGTAGTTTCGGGCATGAAAATAACCCGGATTCAGCTAAACAGCCTGGACAGACCAGGAACAGAAAAATCGGTTGTTGCTGCAACATCACAACGGCTCAATGAAATCGCTGCTTTTTTTTCACCACTCCCTGTCGAAATTATCACCAGAAGTGCGTCGAAAACATTCCAGCCGGTTGCAATCACTGAAGATACTGAGGAAAAAATTTATAGTATCATTAAACGACGTCCTTTAACCCTGAAAGACCTTATCACCGTTACGGCTCTTGGTGAACAGCAGATTTTGGAAGTTATCGCTATGCTGGAAAAAAAGGGTGAAATTCAAAGGAAAGCTGTAGAAAACAATATATTTTTCCAGGTTCGAGTCTGAACACACCAACATTGCCGGATAAATAAATGACCAAACCTATTAAACGTCAGGATGTTACAAAAGAATGCCACCTGAGTGAACATTCTGTTCTTGCAATCTCCGGTAACATAATTGTAAAGTTACCTCTCGGGAGAAAGTAACTTTTATACGATGGAACGTGTAATTAAAGGTTATTCTGATCAATACTATTTTCAGGCATTTCCCCTGATCAAAGTACTGAATATTATTCTTACACTTGTAAGTTTTATTGCTATTGGGAGCATTCTTCTTCAGTACGGGTTTTACCTGCCGCCAACTTTTAACAAAATTCTTCTTCGTGTAGATCTTTTTATTGTCCAGTTCTACTTGTGGCAATATATAATCAAGTTTGTTGTCAGCAAAGATAAGTTTGATTTCCTCAAACATCGCTGGTTTGAAGCGGTACTTGCTTTTTTTATACTGACAGAACTGCTGTTTCTTTTCAAGAATGTCGGCTTCAGTGTCGTAAGAGAGTTTTTTTCGGGTATCGATGTAACTGCTGTTACCGAAATTTACATTGGAGTTGCTCAGGTTCTCATTATCGCAAGTATTATTGCAGAAGGCATCCGGTATAATACCAAAATTGCTTCTCTAAAGTTTAATCCTTCACAGACACTTATTTTCAGTTTTATTGCAATGATCATTATTGGCGCAGGAATGCTCATGCTTCCCCGGGCAGTTGTACCCGGCAAATCGATTAATTTCATTGATGCTTTGTTTACCGCAACAAGTGCCGTGTGTGTGACAGGACTGACTGTTGTGGATACCGGAACATTTTTCAGCTCCTTTGGACAGATTGTTCTAATGATTTTAATACAGATTGGCGGTCTGGGGATAATGACTCTTTCCAGTTTCCTGGCACTGTTTTTCGGTCAGGGTGTTGGAATACGGGAGCGAATCGTTCTTAACCAGATGATGAATCTTGATAAAATTGGTATGATCGGTACAATGTTACGCAATATTGTACTGATAACTTTATCAATTGAAGCAGCTGGTGCTCTATTTTTAATGCTGCTGTGGTCAGACTATGACTGGTCACTTAACAGACTAATGTTCAATGCAGTATTTCATTCTATATCAGCATTTTGCAATGCCGGTTTTTCAACATATTCCGACAGCCTTATTCAATTTCAGAACAACATTCCTGTTCTTGCCGTTTTCTGTGTTCTTATCGTTCTGGGAGGAATCGGTTTTACCGTTCTGACTGACTTTACATCACTTATATCAAAGCCTAAAACCAACAAAAAGAAAATCCGTGTGTTAAGGGTACAGACAAAAATTGTTCTGATTGTCACTGGCGTTCTTTTATTCGGGGGATTTATTCTACTCTATCTTCTTGATACATCAAGTCATGGACTGTCGCGGATTCTGAATGCCGCATTCAATTCTGTAACCTCAAGAACTGCAGGCTTTAACTCAATTGATTATGGTCGTCTAAATACGCCATCAATTCTGATACTTATAATGCTGATGTTTATTGGTGCATCTCCCGGGTCAACCGGTGGTGGTATCAAGACTACCACAATTGGTGTGCTGTGGGCGAGTATTATATCCATTATCACTGGACAGAACAGAATCATTATCTTTAAACGCCGATTGCCATTTCTTGTTCTTAACCGGGCACTGGTAATATTTTCATTTTCTGTTATTGCAGTAGCTATTGCGATAACAGTACTGAGCATTACCGAACACGCTCCGCTTCTTAATATCATTTTTGAAGCAATCTCTGCGTTTGGTACGGTAGGCCTTACTTTAGGCCTTACCAGTACTCTCTCTTTAAGTGGAAAAATTGTTATCATCCTGCTCATGTTTGTAGGTCGTCTGGGTACCCTCACACTTGTTTTTGCAGTAACATCACCAACAGAACAGCCCCCTGTAAGAATCGAGTACCCGTCGGAATCAGTCATGATTGGATAAAATCAAGGAGAAAACATGGAAAAGTACATCATTATCGGACTTGGAGTGTTTGGTCGGTCGCTTGCCGAAAACCTGATTGAGAAAGGTGCCGAAGTCATAGTTGTTGACAAAAACATGGAACTGATCGAGGAGATCCGTGATCAGGTTACCTACGCGGTAAGCTTTGACAGCACTGATGAAAAAGCGCTTGATACTCTGGGTTTGAAAGATGTAAGTGTCGGGATCGTATGTATAGGAGAGGATTTTGAAGCGAATCTTCTGACATCGGTGCTGCTAAAGCAGAAAGGTGTCACGAAGGTCATTTCGCGTGCTTCAGATCCACTGCATATTAAGATTATGAAAGCAGTCGGTATAGATCAGATTGTCACTCCGGGAGTTGAAGCAGCTGAAAAACTTGCTTATGGTCTTATCCATAAGAGTCTTCTGGATGTCAGTTACATCAGTGAAACAACCGCAGCAGCCAAAATAAGCGTTCCACCAAACTTTGCCGGTAAGACCCTTGGTAAACTTAACCTGCGCGCCCGCTTTGGCATCAACGTGGTCGCTATCCACCGTCAGATTGAGGTCGAATCCAGTGATGGTATCACTAAACAGGAGAAAGTTATCAGTAACATTCCCGGTGCGGATACCGTTCTTGAGCCCACTGATATTCTTGTGGTGATTGGCGAGACTGCGGATTTAGAAAAAGTCATCAGGAGTATTTAACAAAACGGCGGTTTCGATCCCGATATATTCGGGGAAATCACCCAAAGCTGAAGTACTCGCTTGTCGAAATGCACTTTATCCACACAGTCTTCTTCTAAACCTACCGTCCACCGTCTTCCGCCCTCTGTCTTCCGCCCTCTGTCCACCATCTACTCTCCCCCGCCTCCACTAAGCTTCTTCTCCATCAGACTCTTCTGCATCTGTTTCTGTGCCTCAAGAAGAACCTGCTGCAGTTTCTGTTGTAAATCGTAAGCTGTCGCCAGTGAAACTACAATACGATTAGATACAGTCACATGCCCCGGCATCGAACGGTGGTGATTACCAAACTCAAAAACGACGTCCCCACTTCCAACAAAAATATTTACTATATCACGGTAGAGATAATCCAATTCTGGTGAGACATGAAACTTGACATTATTCTGAGGTGACGCTGTGTTCTGATTTTCTTCCATTTATATTCTCCAATTGCATTTAATGCTACCTGTTTTTCATTCAGGTTTGTTATTTTTACGATAAAATCATAACTTTAAACTGTGATGGAACCATTGTCATGCCAGCTGGACAGTTAGTACTATTCTGAAGTGCCGGACTGAATGATTTTGTTGACGGCATTCCACCGGTGAATACTTTTACACTACCCATTGTGTTTCTTGCCGGTCCCATCATCATTCCAGATGCAACCCCACCGCCCACA
Organism: Chitinispirillaceae bacterium; assembly: GCA_050301235.1. Taxonomy (GTDB): domain Bacteria; phylum Fibrobacterota; class Chitinivibrionia; order Chitinivibrionales; family Chitinispirillaceae; genus JAFGIN01. The sequence continues at coordinate 17,388 of JBNKZD010000303.1, forward strand.
CCCGCATTGTCACCCATACTCATCGGAATAACAGTACCTATATTATGAGCAGGCATCATCGAAATTAGATGTTTCATGTTAGTTGTTGACGGAAGGGCCATCGGTAACTGTGCAGTATTTGGATATGGTACAGGAACCGGTCCTACAGGTGATGGTGTCAGACACACATCCGGGATACCCATATCCATTCCCCCAAGTGAACAATTTGCAAACATTTGTTTTCTCCCTTAACAGTATAACAAATTCACCTTACCCCATGTGAATCCGTTCACCATCAATTTTTGTATCTTTTCTACTTATCATAACAGTATGTGTCGAATCAAGCGAGAATAAGCCATCTATTTTACGGACCATCTGGGCAGATTTTACATGATCTGAGCATTCTGAATGGCGAATGTAATCTTTAACTTTTTGAAGTAATTGCCCAGCCATTGTGGTTATGGTTTTACTGATAAATTGCACCGTATTAAACGCCGCATTTACATTCTTTCCACTCACGGTGACAGATTCCAGATTCGCGAAGGTCTGGCGGTTCTTTACCGAACATGTATCTGTCAGGACATTCACGTTTTTTATCGACGAAATTCCGACAGATTCACCTGCTACCAGATTTATTGATCCAGATCCTGCGCTAAATGTTGCATCTGATGGAAATTCTACGGTCATGTTTTTAGATTCAGCTCTTTCCAGAATAGCAATTAAATAATACCTGCCATCCGGATTATTTAAACATGCGACATAATCACCCGCTTGTGGTTTCACAAGACAACTGAACGCGACCTTACATGAACACAGGTCATCGCCAATCATCACTCCAACTTCATTGTCAAAAAATGACAGCACATGACCATATCGGAGTGCTGTGTACATTTCAGCAGAAGATACATGATCACATACAGGTAATTCAGAATGCATCCTTACCCCATTCCTCAGCCCGTTTTCGTTTCTGATCGGTTCCCAGGGCTAAAGATTTTGTCGAACCAGACCATATTGTTTTTTCTTCATTGATCATATGAAGTTTTGCTCCCATTAAACCAGCATCCTTAAAATTTGAACCTTTAAGCGCCGAATGTGATAAATCTGCATAGTTTAATTTTGTACCTGAAAAATCGGATCCTTCAGCAGAAATTTTCTCAAACTGAGCCATAGTACAATCAGCACCCGACATATTTGCTTTTTCTAACTTTGCATTTTGAAAGCTAGCGTTAGTAAGAATTGCATTTTTCATACTTGTTTTTGCCAGATTCGCATTAAAAAAATTGGCCAGATCGAGATTGGCAGAATCAAAACGAGTATCCTCAAGCTGAGCTTCCATGAAACCGCCCTGAGAAATTCTGGAATTTGCGAAATTACAACCGTTTAAAGTGCAACCGGAAAATTGGCAAAGTGTAAGGTCCATATTGCTGAAGTCAATAGAATCGAGTTTGGCATTATAAAACATCGTCATATGTATCTTTGTTTCTTTAAAGCTGTTACGACCAAATACACTTTCAAAAAAAATGGCCCTGTCAAATGAAGTGCTTTCAAATAAAACGCCAGCAAGTTTACAGGTGTAAAAAACGGTTAATACGATGTTCGATTTACTCAAATTTGCATCAACCATCGAGACATCACTAAAAACTCCGCTTTGAAGCACCGCACCTTCAAAGCGAGTACGATCCATAGATGTCTCTATGAATTTAGTAGATTCCATCTCTGCACTTTCAAACACAGCATTACTGCAGTCACAGGAATTCATGACCATATCAACGAGATTTGCATTAGAAAAATTCGCACCAGCCATGGAACATCTGTTGAAAACTGTTTCATGAAGATCTGCTCCGGAAAAATCGCATCCATCAAATTTCATCTCGATGAAAATTCCACCAGACAGATCGATTCCTTTGCAATCCATACCAGAGAAATCCTGCTGGCTGTAAAATTCGCCCTCTTTTTTTACCTTATAAGAGAATTCAGCACCGTTCATTTCGACTCCCATTCTTCTATAAGTGTATTATCGAGATTACAATTTTTAAATGTCGTATTGATAATACAGGATCTGAGGAAATCAACAGAAAAGAGATTAGCTCCATTGAAAGATACATTTTCAAGCTGAGCCTTTGCAAGCGATCCATAAATCAGGTTAGCACGATCCAGATTCGCATCTTTAAGTATCGATTTTCTGAATTGAGCACCTGATGCCTGGATTTCTGAAAGATCTGCACCGGTAAGATCTGCGCTTGTAAAATTCGCATTTTCGGCAGATGCATGTTTCAAATTGGCATCAATCATTAATAATCCCTGAAAATTAGCTTTATCTAATTTTGCTCCAACAAAAGAACACTCCTTTATGGGCATTGTTGCAGGATCTGGAGCTGCAAAACAGGCTTGAATCATGGTTGCATTATCGAAACACACATTTTCAAGAGGTGTTTCAGCCCATACAGAATTTGAAAGATCTGCATTGGAAAAGTCGATATCACTTAAATTACTCTGCACAAATACAGCTTTAGCAATGTGTGCTCCTTGGAATATTGTTCCTTTAACCGTCGCATTGATAAACATCGCACCAGGAATTTGCACACCACTTAAATCTGCACCATTGAAATTGGTTTCACGTATTTCTACACCGGTAAGATTACACTGTGAAATCTTCGCCCCTGTAAAATCACCCTTTGTCAGCACTGCATTACTCATATCTGCTGCAGAAAAGTTTGCTCCAGCAGCATGAACTGCACCGATATTACAACGTGTAAAGTTAGCCCCTGTTAAATCAGCATTCTCCAGTTGTGCCCGGCACATAATTGCATCGGTAAAATTGGTCCCTTTCAGACTTGCACCATTGAAATTGACCTGTTCTAAAAAACATCCACTGAAATCGATACCATCAAGTTTTTTAAATGACAAATCAATACATGCCCAGTCACCATTTGCAACAGAATCTCCTGAGTTCACCTTTTCGAGAAATTGTTGAGTAATTTGTTCGATTGTTTCTTTGTGCGGCGAGAGACCGTCGTGAAGGTAATGTGCTGCCATTTTATAAAGACTCTTGAACTTGTCAGCAACCTTCTGCAATTCATCAGTATTAACATTATTCATCATTGAAAGTAATTGACATTCAATTATCTTACACTCTTCGTCACTCATGCCCGCAGCTTTCATACCATTAAAATGCTGCATTGCATCACTCATTTGTGGTTGTATTTCTATCAGTTGTGAACTGATATTATCCATTGACATTCGCGGCAAAGGTTCAATTTGTTTCGAAACACCTTCAGCTGTTGAATTTTTCAACACCTCAATTAGCTTGCGCAACTCCTCTTTGCCCTCGGTTGAAATATCATCAGGAATTTTAACTTTAAATAATTCATCGGGACCAACTGCACTCTGCAGCTTCTCAATTTCAGCCAGCCCCAGCTGAGTCTTTTTTTCTATGAATTTAACAGCTTCATCAGTAATTTTGTCGATACAATCAAACGAGAAATTTTTTAAGGAAAGCTTTGATGGATCCCCCGATGTGATTCCAGGCAAAATCTTTTCAAGCGCCTGGCTCAACATTGCTACATCCGGATCTTCAACACCGGAAACTGCAGTTGGATTCAATCCGGTTTCAATAGCTTCCACCATTTCGGGTGTAATATTATCATTGTTTGCAAGTACTTCCTGCAATTGCGTTTTTGCCTCAACCAATTTTTTATCAACCGATAACTGAACCCCTGCCATCTTTGCATCAAGATTCTTCCCAAACTCACTATTTGCAACACTAACAAGTGATCGTTCCTGAAGCAACTCCATTGCACATTTGTCATTAATGGGGATCAGGTCCTGCGTATTTAAACCATTAAGAAGTGAATCAGTACTATTAATCCGCCGTTCGAGAGAATATCGGTAATGTTCGATTGGACGTACCGAATCTTTTTGTCGTTCATATGCGGCAAGTAAATATTGTACTTGTGTTGCTTCATCATCCGAAACTTCGATTGTTGCACGATAGTAAAGCATCCCGATTAAAACATCCGGGAAAAACCAGACCGTATCAAGATTCATCGACAACTCACTAAACTCTTCTATACCCTCTTGAGGTCTTTGCCTGCAAAAACAACGTACATTCAATGCGGGAAGCTTGCCTTGAATACACTTTACAGATTGATGCATATTGTAAATCGAAAATTCTTCATCTCCGTTGTAATAATTATCCAGCCGTTGATCCTCTGGGGCAACCATAAAATATCGCCAATCAAAATCATCTGGATAACCGGGAAAGAATTTCTCACGATAAGTTGAGTCGTACGTACCAGCAAAACGCATGCGCTGAGGCCATGTAGGATCAAATGGGCCAAAACCAGCTGGATCAGAACGATCATCCGGAAAAACAATAAGGTTTCGTGGATCTTCAATATATGGGAGTCTCTCATCCATGTATCCAATACCTGAAGGATTTTCCTTATATGAGCTACCACCAAAAGCGTTTGTGTAATCAATAGTACGAGTTGTAAACGGTTCTGGTTTTGAAGGCAAACCACTAATAAATTTCCTGGGACCGAAAATGTAAAGTATTTTCTCCTGTTTACCAAGACGTATTCTTACCTCTCCGCCATTGACTGGTTGCCCCTCGGGCGCGTAATAACTTCCTGAAACAAGAAACTCACCTTGCGGTTTAGGCATACCCATATCTGGGAGTGGATGTGTACCCATGAGTGGAAAAATTTTCTCTACGGCATCAAATTCGAGCATTACCTCATTTAATAATAAATTAAACCCGGCATTACAGGTAACAGTAAAAAAGAAACGACCATTGTGTTCAATCACTTGTGTCGTAAGTCCGATTTGAAGTGGACGGAAAATTTTCACCAATCAAACCCTCTAATTAAAAAAAATTATAGCAGAGTTAACAAACTAAGTATGAATGTGAAGTCCCTGCGATATTTTTGTTTTTAAATTTTTTATTTCGATACCAATATCGTGAAGTTTAGTTTCCACTTTAGCTATATTTGCATTGGCTTTCTTTATACTTGGTAACTTCTGGAGTTCTACCTCAACTTTTTCATTTCCTTCTGTTTCTAAATTAAACCCTTCATACTTTACTTTTTTTGTGATCCCATTATAAGTTAACTCACCACCTTTTTTATAAAGTATTTTCGTGCTCAGCCCGGCACCAACGTCAACTGTAGTATCTAAAGTAGCTGAAACGTTCACATCCAGTTTTGTGGATGCATCGATCTTAAGAGTCGTATCAAGAATACCCGTATTAACCTCAATTTTTAACGTAGGTAATGTCGGGGTGTTATATACAAATCCAAAACCACCATAATCAAACTCATAATTACTAAGATTTCCGGTAAGTGGATCATACTTTGCTGTTGAGCCTGCACCATTAGCATCCTTTTTCTCATGAGTGAGAAGCTTACCACCTTCAGTATACTCTCTTGATTCTTGAGTCCCACCATAATGAAATTCATAAGAATCACCTTTTGTATGCGATTCAAATTGTCCAACTTTTACTTCGATACCATTACCTCTTTGAAAATCATATGTATCTCCGAAGCTCTTCTCTACCCATGTAGTTTCAGGTTTCATAAATTCATTTTTTTCGTATATGTCACTACTCTGAACCCATTTACCATCTTCTTTCTTAATACTACTTCGAACTTTTTCAGCCCAGGATTTTATATCCATACCAGAGATATCATTGTCGGCACTTGGTCCGGGTATCAGATCGCCAACATTCTTACCAATCACCGTTTGACTAGCCCCGACACTAACTCCAACCACCATACTAAGAATTGAAGCTATCCCTGCAATAACAGCACTAGCTGTCAAAGCTCCAGCAATCGGATCCGTACTTGCACATGCAGTAGCGACTCCAGAAATTGCAGCATATTTAATAGGTATACTGACAGTTGAAGCCGCAACACTTACTACATTCCCGATGACGATCCCGGCAATCGCTGTACCAGCTCGCGTTTTGTCAGCTTCTATTGAAAATTGTTTATTAAACTCAGGATCCCATGAAATATGCTGCTCATTATAAATTCCACCAGCAAATGCATAAGTATTTCCAGTTAAATCATATTGACAACCATTCTGAATATTGAGCACATCACCCTCAATGAAACGTACCTGGGCATTGTCAAGAAAGTATTGCCATCGTTTCTTGTTTTTATCATCCTTGTTATTCTGAGTATCAGATGACAGAAACTTCATATCATTAGTGAAACCAGCTGCCGAATCAGAAATCCCAATCGGTCTTAGAACGTCAAGACTCTCTGAAGGCTTTTGCCAGTTTTGGTTATATACTTTGTTACGTAAATCTTTGATCTTCCCATTTGGACACTGGGTTTCGGAAGGCAAACCACCAACATACTCACCAAAAAGTCCCGATGATTCAAGCCAATATTGCCCATCAGTGCGAATGCGGATGCCATTTGATTCGTTCCTTATTATCATTGGATCGAAAACATTAAGAACAACCTGCACCGTTCTTACTGACTTAAATGCAAGTTCACATTCTCCAGAAGAAAAATCCTGAGTGCCAGATTCTACTGTAAAAAGTTCATTTTCAATTGTTACTCGTGTACCCGATGGTATCGTAGGATTATCGTTATTAGTAACCCCCTCGAGAGGATAAATCTGATTATCATTAATTTTAAATTTGTAGAAAGATCCCCCCTGCAGACTCTGTGTTTCGGTACGTTCAACGACATATCTTTTCTTACGATAATAATTAACACGTGTTCCAGAAATTGTTGCTGATGCAATCGTTTTATTATCCAACGACCATGTTCCAGTACCATCCTCGTAAGTAGTTATATCTTCGCCTATTGCAACATCCCAGGATGATGGTGGGTCATTATGTGCTCCCAGGCGAATCCATGTCCCAGCAGTCGGCGTCTCCATTATTATCCGCTCTTTCCCCTCAAGATCCTCCATCCGGATCTTGTTGTTTCCACCGGTCTGGATTACCGACTCTGTCTGATTCTTTGCGCTTACAGGACTTGGTGTTTCGGGGTTGGCAATCGCACCTGCAATTACCGGCCGGTCAGGATCACCATCAATAAAAGTAAGAAGCACTTCCGTGCCTTTTGTCAGAGGAAACTGCATACCACCGGCCTGATTGGCATACGGTTGCATCATGCGCAGCCAGGTTGATGCCTTCCCACTTTTGTGATTATCACTTTCATCAAAGGGGAGCCGCACCTTGTAGCGCCCCTGATCATCCAACTCCGCATATTTCCCGCTTCCTTCAGCATCGACTTTCGCATGCAAAGTTCCTGATATATACGGCCGAGTTGATTTTTTCTCCGCACGAAACTGTACATTCGATGGTATCGTGGTAAAACTGTTACGATAATAGATAGTATGTTTATAGCCGGGTACTCCCTCAGCGATACTTGGCAGAAGATACCCCATCTGATTCCCTTCATGAGAGATACTCTCAACCAGATACTGCTGATTGAAACTTTCCCGGTAGTGGTTGCTCAGTGTAAAGGTATACCCGGGTTCGATAAATGGAATCGTACTTTCACCGATAAATTCTCTTCTGCGACAATTTAGTATTTCAGCTCTGATTCCCGCAAGTCGATCTCCCTCTTCGGATGTCTCAAAATACTCCCCGTAAATGTAATCGGTCCCCCGCCCTTTTGAATCGACATCGGCTGAACCGCTTATGCCCAGTGATGGACGCTGATAGTTGTAGTCTTTCAGGAAAATCTTTTGTGGAAGTTGCCGCTGCCTGCAGGTGAATGAATTTACAATCTCAACATTTTCGTCTTCTAACAGCCCTTCCGGTGGAGCATACGACACATCAGGGAGATTGGTATGGGCAATATTGGTATCGGTAAAAATTATCTTTTCTGCAGGCCCCTTCTGATCAAAATAATAGTACAGCCCCTCCCGCTCAAGCCATCGTGAAATAAAATTAAAATGGCTCTCATTATACTGACAAACATAATCAATCGGTTTATATGTATTGCGGGTCTTAAACTCAAAATCGAGTTTTGTTAATCCACTGTCCTTCAATGCCAGAGCGATGATTTCCGGAACACTCTTGTTAAGGCAGACCTGATTGTGGTGAGTTATTGAAAGCCACCAGAGCCGCGGCACAAGATGAGCACGGTAAAAAACATATTCATTATACTTATGTAACTGTTCAAACGAATTTAATATTCCATGAAAATCAACATCATCCCCATTCTTTCGGTGAATGGTAAATTTTGCCGGATAAGCCATCACTTCATCAAGATCAATATCGGTTGAATCGGAAACCAGCATAATTTCAAACTCATATGGTAATGATATTCCTTCAACACCAGAAAACTGAACGACACCAAATGTGTCCTGATTCAAAGATGATGAATTTGATATAAACGAAAAACGTCTTTCGGGCATATATTTTGGCATATCCTGGATTCCTCCACATGGGAATTTTCTATCGTTGTCTCAATATAGTAAAATAATTATGCGACAACAGTGCCGTTAAGCTATTTTTAAATTAATATACTTTATATTATTCTATGCAGTCTATAGGAGTATTAAATGAAATTTGAACATACAATTATCATAGCTGCACTCATTTTTTCATGCAGTGTTCCGCTTGTAAAACTGACCCCTGATACCATAAGTAATTATGGACTGGACCAGAACACTATAAAAAATATTCAATGTTACTTTCAAACATTAAATGTACATACCGACAGTACTGTCACCAGGGATGAACCAACCCGTTATATCCGGGTAAACAAAAAGCGAGTTGTTACCGATGACTCATCTGATGTGCAACGTTCACAACTTCCTTCAAGTTCTGTGATCGTGTTAAAAAATAATACGCCATGTAAAATTGACAGTGTTCTTGAAAATGGTACCGTGCTTCTGGCAGAATTTGATACCACAGCTGTTACCCCTGTAAAATTCAAATTCAAACTTTCTTACAGATCCGGCTACAGTTTTGAACTGATATCCGATTCCATTGTCTATAACAATGAACTCTACATTCGCTCCCCTACTCCCCTTATTGAGAATATCGGGCTTTTGTATATTGATAAAAAAAGTCTCGAATCACGGGAATATGTTCTTCCCGGAAAAACGATAAAGAATTAATTTGTCATCTCAAGAGTATCCATTGCCGTTGATGTTACAATCTCGGCAAATCGCAGCATCTTTACCGGGGGATACAACTCCATCGATTTACATGCCTGCATATTGATAAGGAGCGAATATTGCGGAACTTTTTCACAAGGTATCTCTCCTGGAGAGGTCCCCATCAGGATCTGGCGCGCTTTATATCCAGCGAATGCTCCAACTGCAGAATATTTACACACAAGTCCCATACAGGCACCTTTATCCCTTACTGGCTGCTCTGTTGCAGAAAATGTCGGAATATTTGCTTTCTGGCAGGCATTGACAATCTTTCCGGCGTTTGAAATAATGTAGCTGTCAGATGGAAGATATACAATATCTACTCTTTTCATTAAAATTTTATTCAGACTTTTAGATAACTCTCGATCTGATAAACTGTCCCCTCCCACAGAGTGTAAAGCAACAATAACCACCGATATTGAACGGGGTATTGAAAGATTATTCAGCTCATTAACCTGCGTCCTCGAATTTGCCTCCTCAGGATTGTACAACACTCCGATCGATTTTACAGGAATTACTGATTCAATAGCGTTAATTTGAACATCCATTGGTACAAGATGAGAAACGCCTGTAATATTCCTGTTGCTGAGATTAGAATGTTTTCTAACCAGCCCCGCAGCCTGCGGGTCCGCGACTACAGAGAATACAATCGGTGTGGTTGTAATGTGAAGATCTTTACGAATTGCATCAACCTTTCCTGCCAGTGTCGCAGCTACGGTAGTTCCAAAAGCATAAATAAGATCCGGAGGGGTAACCAACAGTTTTGAACGCACACTGATAAGTTCATCATTATTCTGTTTGCAGTCATATATAATAAATTTTACCGGATCACCATCGAAGGTCTCTATAAACCCCTTTTCCGCATCAGTTTCTCCCCGCCAAAGCACCATCGCGATCTCAAGTGAATCTGCGTTTTTCCCATACACGATTGATGAAAATAAAAAAATGGCATTCATTACAAAAAAAGTGTATTTGCAATTGCATATTTTGTTCATGCGATCACCTCCGCTTTTTTCACTGACGAAGAGCCGATATTGGTTGACAACCAAAAGAGAATCGTTCCCGAAAAGGTCAGTGCGCCAAGGGCCATTATTCCTTTAGTAAAACCAAATGATGAAATAAGTAAACCAGCGACAATTGGCCCGAAAATATTGCCACCCCTCTCGATCAGCCTGAAAAATGCAATAACAGTCCCCAATCCCACAGGGCTGTCCTTTTTACTGAATTTATCAGTAACATACACAATCTGAGAAGAAACACTGATACTGTGAGCAATCCCTAATAAAATCGTGGTTACCAGAATTCCATAAACGCCACCTGTCCATTTTATCATAAAAAGACTCAATGCAGATATATATCCGCCGATGAAGATAAACCCGACTCTATTTTTAAATTTGTCGGCAATTTTTGCTACGATTGGTGAAAATATCACAATCTGCAATCCATACGCCATTATTATACGTCCAATTGTACTCTGATTTGTTCCAAGTGATTTTAATAGAATGGGAACTGTATAATAGATAAATCCGACAAGACAGATTTTTGCTGGTATCGCAGAGAAAAGCAGTACCGATATGAAATGAGAATCTTTCAGAATATAGCGTACATCTTTAAATGTCATCTTTTTTGCACCTTGCGCCGAATTTACGTTTTTTGCGCTTAAACGTGTCAGGACGCAAACTGCTGCACTGATTGCCACCAGAGATGAGAATATGCATGTGAGTCTATACCCGAATCGTTCGGCAACAATTCCCCCAATGGCCGACCCACAGAGAGAGCCTGCAAAAAAAGCTGATAGGAACATAGCCATTCCCTGTGTCCGCTTTTCTTTTGGCGTTGAATCCAGAATATATCCCTGACTGGTAATAAAAACAATTCCATATCCAACAGCTGATAATGCCCTCCATCCGAGTAAGCCATAAAATGTTTGTGCCAGCCCAGTACCGACCAGACCGATTGCGGTGAGCAGTGCACCTATCAGAAATGGAGTATCGCGTCCTTTACGATCAGACCATGAACCGGCATAAGGAAGTGATAACGCCCAGAACAACATGAATATTGTGATCGGTAATCCGGAAATGAATTTATCAGATAACCAGCTGACGTGCACTTTAAGCGTTGACACAAAAAGCGGCAGAAAGCTCAACGAAAGCGAATCTGCAAAAACAACAAGAAACAGCGGTAAGCGCCCTTCAATTGCATTCCGTACATACATCGGGGAAACATCATCAGTTGCTGAAAAACTATACTCTTTATACAGTTTCCTGCATTCAGGTGAAAGTTTGTGAAAAAAGATATTTACCCGTTCAATCAGTTCATTCAGACTTTCGGCAAATCCCCAAACATCTTTTTTGTTAAACGATTTAAGAGTATTGGTGAATATGCCGTTTTTAACATTTTCGGTAAAGTTATGGATTATTGTCAGAGGTGAGATTAGTGTACGATTGAACACAAACAGCGTTAATTCAACAACCAGAAGTAAAGACACCAGCAGCAAAGTCAGGCTATCAAAAAGACTGGTCTTCACCGAATCCCAGAAAATCGATTTCTTCACACCTATCAACATCAGAAGATCCGATCTATCACCAGTTTTAATGGGATACACCGAATGAAGACACTCTGAGGTTGTAAAATGGTATGCAGAGTCACTGAGGGGAACACGCGGTATCTCGTTTGCAAGATCAGCACAAGGATTACCGTCGATATTCAGAACAGTCCCGTCCCTCTTTGCCAGTGCGATATAATTTATTTCTTTGTTTTCAGAACGTAACTCGGAAAAGTATGAGCTCAATCCGGTAAGTTTATCACTTGGATAGCCAATCGAGATTGCCTTGTTGATAAGCTCACCAAGAATATTGGAAAGAATTACTTCCTTTGAAGACAGTTGCGGATAGAGTATCTTTTGTGTATACCTCACCGATAGCGCAGTAACGGCAGCTCCACCAATGAGCATTAGTAAAACAGTTACTATTGTTGTACGGAAAGTAAGCTTTTTGATAATATTTTTATGGTTCATACGACACACTCAGCAGTTTCCCTGGTGACAGCATCCGTTGATTCCATATCTTCAATCAACCCCTCCAGCTCCCTTTTTACATCATCGATACTCTTATCATCGGTTGTATCACAATCATCCTTCTTTGTATCAAAAAAAGATACTGAAAAAAGTGACTGGTTGATACGCTTGAAGATAAGATTCAGTGGAATGAGAGCAATTATCGAAAGTACCAGAGTGAGTAGAGCGACAGTCAACATTAAATTCATTTTAAGATTTGAAAATTCTGACTTGCTGAATCGTTCAAACTGAACGGCGACAATGATATCAGGAATACCGATATTATTTTTTGCCGTAAGTAATAACGATTCTATAGCTCCATCCTTTACAGATATTGTTTTACCAGTTGTATCAGTAAGAGTTTTCTGAAGCATGGCACTGGTGACTATTCTATCGGCTGTTGGTAACGTTGTTTGCAATAGTTTCTCACTCGATCCATAAACCGAAATCCCGTGCACAAAAGGTGCAAGTGCTGTCTGCTTTTTTATAATCTCAGGGAGATTCTGCATCTCGTCACAATGAAGCCCCATGCGAAGGCCGCGTTCGATAACCGTTGCCACATCAGATGCGATAAATCTGGCAGTGCTTTCACGCAGATCGCAATACCGTTTCTGAATATTGAAATAGATCAGTACACTTAATACGGACAGCATGCAGAATACAATGACTACAGTTAACAGGAAGGTATTTCGTATCAGTACTTTTTTCACATCAAAGCCTTTCAAAAAAGCTATTAACACTACTGTTACAAAACGTTCCGCATGGATTGAACTTAGTCGCAACAAGGCGTTATCCAGGTATTCTAAAGTCGTACCACTTGATTTACCTTCGAAATACTCAGGAATACGTCAAGATCTCATTCTGCTCCACACTTTTAGATGATTCAGATTCAGATTCACATTTCCATCGTAAACCCAGTAATGTAATGTCATCAAACTGATTATCAACATTCTGAAAATTATTAACAGCATCAAGCATGGATTGAATCGTCTGTTTTGCATTTGAACCACAACCATTGTCATTTAACAACTCTACGATTTTATTCTCATCCATGGTCTGACGACGTTTATTCTGTGCATCAGTAAGACCATCAGTATAGAGAAACAAACAATCGTTCTTCTCCAGCTGCATTGAAAATGGTGTATATGTTGCGTATTCCATTACACCCAGTGCCATCCCGCCTTTTTCAGACATTTCAACAGCCTTTCCATTGCATATTAAAAATGGTGGAGGATGGCCCGCATTACAATAGGTCAATATACCAGTCTCTGTATCAAGAAATCCGCAGAAGAGTGTCACATACATTAATGACTCATTACCATCGCACAACTCTCTGTTGACCTTTTGGAGAAGTGTTGAGGGGGTATCGGCAATTTCACACATTGCTTTTAAAAGCGTTTTTGTTACAGCCATATATAGTGATGCCGGAACACCCTTGTCAGAAACATCTCCGATCGAGAAACAGATCAGCCGTTCATTGATCTTGAAAAAATCAAAAAAATCGCCGGCAACTTCACGAGCAGGTTGCACAACACCATAAATCTCAATCGTCTGCCAACCTGGTTGTGGTGGAAAAATCTTTGGAAGAATACTCATCTGAATCTCCCGACCAATCGCGAGTTCCTTTTCGAATTTCTGTTTCTCATCCCGGATTTTCAGACTTTTAATTATATCAGTAATGATAAATGAAAATAGCCCAATCCCGATTGACTCAGTAATGATTCGGGCCGGTAAAGTTATCGATTGAGATCTGATAGCTAATTCAATTGGCTGCTGCATAAGAAGAATCAATGATGAATGTATTATTTCTATAAATATTGTCGTTAAAATCGCCCACTTTACCCCAATAAATTGTTTCTTGTTCAGGTTATAAAGTACACCGGAAAATACTCCGGCAAAAATTGACGCGATCGCACAGGGACATGCAGTATTGCCTCCGACAAAAAAACGGTGTGTTCCAGCTATAAGCCCGGATACACCTCCAACAATCGGTCCCCCAAGCATTCCCGCTATAATCGGCCCAACATTCCTGATATTTGATTGCACATCAAGAATGGGAATTGAATTGATTGTTCCGAAAATCCCCAGTGAAGAACCAATCACAATAAGTAGTATCGTGTGTTTTTTTCTATGTGAAGTCACGCCAAAAAGAATATCCGCATTTTTATGACTGAATATATAAGCACATAATATGACCACCGCCATATTATTCAATAAACCGGGAATCAACTCACTCCAGAATGAGTATAAATTTGCCATAATTAAACCACATCATTAGAAACAAAAACTACACAGGCACAAATCACAAACTATGGGCTTGAAATTTGTCATGTAATTTAAAATATATTTTTAACTTCGCATATTCAAATTATAATCTGCTTACATGTTCAGATTTTAGCAGATTACGAGCCCTTAACGACAGTGGAGACTATTTTCTCTTTTAAATTTCCGGAAAAAACCCATGTATTCCACCCCAACCGTGCAGCTGTCCTGTTTCCCGGTTGAGTTGTTCTGATCGAATTTGCACGGATACTTACTTTGCAATCCCATACAATTAACCGATCTACGTACAATTTAAATATCTGCTGAAACAACGGTATCATTCTCCCATCTGGAAAATATTCCATCAATTCATCACTTCCTATTGGTCCAATCAGAATCCGTAGCGCATTCATTCTATCCAGAAGAGTATTTCCAAGGAAAATTGACTCACCCAGCACATTGCCACTTCTGCCAATAACACAACGCTGGTCTGCAGGCACATGTGCTTTGCGTGTAGGACATTGTTCGATCGTAAGTGAATGATTTTTTGTATACATGGAGAGAATACTTCGCAACCCTTCAGCTGTTTTTACCATCCTTGATGTAAATGATGCAAAAGCGATATAGCTTTGCGGATTAGAAAAGGTATTCTTGCCAGCTTTTATACCCAGTCCCGATATGCAGAACAATCTTTCCCAAATGTCATCATCATTCTTTTCAAATAACGAATGAAGAAGATCGCATTTCTGCCATGTTTTGAAGTATGCATCATAGATCAGACTGCAGATACAATCGATAAAATCGCGACTTGTTGATTCGCCACGATTATACTCCCGAAGTAATTCCTGTGTATAAAATAAAGGCAACGGTGAACCAGTTCCATACATTTGAAACATTGAAACGGTTATTATAAGTCGAACAATATCCTGATGCGCAATTCGGTTTTCGATAGCATGGATTTCGGAACGAGGTGGCGAAAGTCCCAGATCTGAACGGACCATGGCATAATCCAACAGAGACTTTTCACCATCAGGGCTGCGATGTAGATACAATAACCGCATAACCTGAATCAGGTTGCTCTCAGTCCCTGAAGAGATGAGGTGTTTGATCAGATCAGATGTTTTTCCCCAAGCCTTGGCTTCCACACCAGCACCTCTCCGGTTTTAAGGTTACGTGATTCCAGTATTGTAAATGTATTTATCGGAGCATACAATGAAAAAAAATGATCAAGAACAGAACAGAACAGATACGCATCTCCCCAACCGGAAAAATGCGTCTGATCGAAAGAGATCGATATACAGATACCACGCATCAATACGCCACCAAAAATTCTTTCGACCGGCCGGGTTGTTAATGTTTCAATCGATTCGATTCGATTCAAATTATTCAGTACTGCAGAATCTGAACGCTCATTATGAAATGTATACATCCGCAGCAACTCTTTTATCGATTCAGCATCACTTAAAGGCAGGATATTGGCTGTAAAATGAGATAGTAATCTCCACAGCTCATTTTTTTCAAGCTGTATATCTACCTGGGTGGTTGGAGCCGTAATGTTGGAAAATGTCGCAAGTTCAGGTGATGTTGACGTTGGAACCGAGATATCTCCTGTCTTTAATTTTTCCGGCAGATGTGCATTGGTACAGGTAAGTTCAACTGAAAGCACTTCCCTTTCTATTGGACGACCAGTTTCATAACTTAACGAAATATTAACTTCATGAAGATTATTAACAATCGATCGGGAATGATGCACCTGAAAATAACCATCGGTACTTTTTTGCTTAACAAATTTATTATAAGGTATGTAATTCTTACGCTCTACAGTACCCTGGCGGAATCCGATAACTGAATCAACGGAATAAATATCGTAATACTTACTTTTTTCACAAGATGGAAGAATCGTCATCCGTTCATTGTGATGGCCAACCTGTACCGGTTCAGCATCCATGGGAAAAAGATTTACTGCGGGAACAGCAAAAAGTGTAAAAAACTTCTCTTGAAGTCCGATTAAATCTCTTTCAGCTTTGATAATAAGCTGTATCTCAAACTCCTGAACATCGCCAAGTGAACTGAGCTTCTCAAGTCCACCGATTTCATAAAAGAGAAACTTTTCGGGGAACATGAAATATTCTGTCAAAATCGAATAACGGGAAAATCGCTGATTTACATCTGTAAAAAGTAGTGTATCACTCCTGAATCCCGGCACATCAAGTGATCCTGCCGGCAGCACAAATTGCTGCGCCCCCGCAGTGACTACAATCCTCTGAAGAGATGTCCGCAATCGTGCGAAAAATTGTGAAGCTTCGATAAATCCACCACCAGCAAAAAACGTTAACTTACGACATACGAATTGTTTCAAAGAGATTCCGTTCAATTTCAATCTGACACTGCATTTTACCTCCTCCGATGATATGCGTTCTTCTTTTACCCCCGTTACTGTTAACGGCGATATCTGAATATCCATTGTCGTCCGGAACTGGCATTGAACACCTTCGATAAAATTCGAACTAAGTAATGTTCCGGATGGAACCGATACGGTCTCGATCAGTGACATTTTAGGTGTAAATGCAACGATACATGATGATGGCAGCGGGCGTAACATGTGCGGAAACAATATTCCAGCAATTCCCCTGATCAACTCCGGCAGATCATCATCGAGTTTTTCCTGAACAATCGCATTAAGAAAAGCACTTCCTTCCAGCAACCGTTCAATATCAGGATCCGTTGAATTCTGACGTAGCATTGGTGCAATCGACGGATTCGCCTGGGCAAACTCCGCAGCCCGCTCTCGCAAATTTGTCAATTGCTGCTGATAATAGTTTCGAAACATCTGTTAATCCCGCTGCTTTCTACTCACCGTTATTTTCGCTTCAGATGAAATTGTTACAATAAACTCGATACTCTGAGCTGAAGTATCTGCCAGATACCCTTTAACACCAAACTTCTGCATCAGCAGATCATCCTTATCCGATAACTGTTGTATGGTAACATTTTTAAGCCTCGGCTCGAATTTCCGTATGACCGATACAATTGCATTTGACATGCGCGAAGTACTCTCCCGAAAGCGGATTCCCTGAGAAAAGAATACATCCGGCATCCCGTAATCATCATCGATTAAAACAGTACCGTTACGGGTACACAGAATATTATGAACATGCGAGAGAATCGATTGAACAACGTTCTCATACAGAACTCCCGGCGCACTCTCTTCAGACTCATGTGAATGCAAGCGTTCGAGTAAACGCACCTGAACCATTCCAGTTCCTCTCACCTATTCGGATTCAGTAACCCGTGCTGGTACACGATTTGATAAAAAATCAAGTATTCTTATAACTGATGCAGCTTCCTGGGAATCAAAGATATAAGAGATCCTTATACTGCTGCAATTGATTTTTTTAAGTTTTTTTATTGATTGGATATCAAAATCATCCGGAGTAAACTCAACCGTACCTTTTTTGAAATCATTTAAAAATGCTGGAAATGCCCATTTTCCACGCCAGGTCTTAACAGCAATAAATGATGGGAATATCACTTTAAGAGAAACATTCCCGCAACTTGATGGTTTGTAAGTAAAATCAAAATTTTCGTTGCTATTGAAATTTTCCAGTACCCCATCCCCATCACTGCACTCCAGACGCAGTATCGTCTCATAAGGCTCTTCACTGATTTCATTATTAGTTGAGAATGGCACGGTCTGCATTGTAATCGTATAAATATCCCGCAATTCGTACTGAAATCCTTTATTTACAAAACTTATAAATTCATCGGTAACCGGCAATGCACCATTAGTACCATTCATCAACTTTATATAGCCATCTGCACCGATATTCATAAACGGAGTTATGCGTGGATCAGCACAAAATTTTCTAACAAGCCCGGAATCCTGAGCAAAAAGCAGATCTGCATGTGAATCTTTTTCATGCTGGGATATTTTTGACAATACATCGGTACCCCATATTTCTTCAATGTGCCTGCAGGCTTCCTTGTAAGCAATACTCTGTACAATCTGGAATGGTCCATCCAGCAGACTCCAGACTACATCATCTGCAGACGCTCCAAAGAGCCGCTGTTTGAGCATTGAAGAAGCATCAAAAAGATTTGTATAGTAGCGTGCAGTGGAATCCTTCTTATCAAACAAGCCTCTTGCGAACAGTCCTGGACCGTCTGGTTTGTTCAAAAACGCTCCCATTGAAGAAAGTTCCTGCTTATATGCAGTCCATTGTGGAAATGCCTGTTCTATCTTGCTTCTTCGAATATTGTCATATTCATCATTGATATCTTTGACGGAATTTGTAAGCTTTCCGGTAAACCCGGTGATAGAGTTGATAATTTTTCTGACAAATGATCTGGTGCTGTCATTGATTTCCTTCTTAACAGTATACCGTTCAACATCCCTTAAAAGTACTACCTGGGAACTCCATCCCGGAATTCTATCGCTGGTTTCAACTGTATCGTATTGTGCTGCACTCTGACGAATAAATCTGATAAAAGGATCATCCCCGGAAGAGAGCTGCCTGAAAAAGCGGGTATAATTTCCCGGATTCATTGAAGCATCTATTGCAGGAACAAAATCAGCAGTCATCATGTACCACTGAGAATAGTACTGTTCCCAGTACCAGGGATAAAACTGCCGTGTATATTCTCTGTAAATTTTCTTTTTTGTTGAGTCTGCGAATGCTGAATCAATATGATCGAGAAATCGATGAATTCTGGAAAAGCCTTCAAGTGTAAATGCCCCAACTACAGTAATACGCAATCCGGCAGAATCAATTCCGTTTTCCCCGGAAATGTTATTTCTGAAAGCATCAGACCAGAACTGTTTCATAGAAACATCATCAACCTTATGAATGACATAGTCCGTACACCATTTCAGATCACTTCCTTTGTCATTAATGACTTGGGACAACAAAGCATATACTGACCTGTTCAGTGAAACAGTTGCGATTGTATCGCGCCACTTCAGCCAATCGTAAAGAAAATCAGCATGCAGCAATTTATCTTCTGAAAAGCATGGCAACCGCACCGAAGAAGCCTGAATATTTTCCGCAATTTTTCCAAGAGCATCAAACGACTTACCTGTATTCTCCAGTGAAGAGAGGAAGGAAATTACCCCTGTCACAGAATCAATCTGCATATCGTTGCTGACGCCATCAATATATTGAGATGTTGACTGCATTACTGCTGAAATATATTTCTGCTCATATTCTTTAGCGTAAAATGATTTCAAACCAAGTTCCATTTTCTTTCCCTGAGAAAACCCGGTTCGTAAAAAAGGTAAGGTAAAATTCCCGTTTTCAACCGTATGAGCGCTGGACCGCAGAATTTCTATTTTCCTTGCTGGTGACAATCCGGAAAGGACACATTGATCCTTAACATTTTTCAGTATCTCGTGGATATTACCATATGAAAAATAAACCAGCAGTGACACGCATCCCCATAACAAAATCCAGCTTGCAACAGCAATTTTTAAAGCCAGAGTGACTTTCTGGCGATATTGTGGAATATACCAGTGAAAATGTCTGTCGGAAGGGAGAATGCGTGAAAAAAAGTCCTTTAAGAAAAGTCCTCCGGAAAGTAGATTGTCAGTTTCGGTTTCATCAGGAACACCCTGTTCTATCTTCTGAAGCGAACTCGAAAAATACAATCCCCTGAACACAGGTGTAACATGGTACATACTGTAAGCAAAAAGTGATGAACAGAATGTTGACAGCTTATCATTCAGTTCAAGAAATCGTTGTGGAAAAACAAGCACTTCAGCTTCAGGGCGCTGCTTATTATGCAGCATGACAAACTGAAGCTGCTTGAGATTATCACCGATATGGTTCATCGCTGTGCTGCACAGTTCAGCAGAAAATGCATTATTGCGGTCGTTGCACCACCCCATCGCCTGACCCAGCTTACTCCGTGGTAGAGCTCTGAAAAATTCAGGCATACCGAAAATCAGATCCATTTTCGTTATCATGATATACACAGGAATCGCCGACCCCAGGATCCGCATTACCTGATCGATCCTTGCGCGAATCTGTTCCCCGCGCTCTTTAAGTTCCTGTGCACTGCACTTTGTCAGAGCGTCAGCCGCAATAGCTGCAACAATTCCATTTACCGGTTCTTTTTTTCTGAATGAAGCAAGGTTTTTAAGAAACGCTTCCCATTCCTGATTATCTCTGTCAACCTCGATCGGAACGGTATATCGACCGGCAGTATCAAGGACAATAGCTTCATTAAAAAACCACCAGTCACAATTTTTCGTTCCGGGCAGCCCCTCGCTCGAATTCATTGAAGAAAGTTTGGAGGTCAGACCGGAATGTTTAAGAAGTGAAGTCTTCCCAGTCCCCGATTCACCTATTACCAGATACCACGGCAGAACATACAGGGGGTTTCCATAGGATCGAAGGGTTGAATTACGTATTTTCCTTATTGCATCAGTCCACACCTGTTCAATCTGCTCATTTTTGTTTCCAGAACTTCTCACCCCTCCGACATCGTCACTCTTTTTTCGAGAAATTACCCGTTCAATAAAAGAATTTACCTTTTTACGAATAAGTAATTTTCTGAATAGCATTACAAAAAGGAAAAGTAGAAATACTGTACCTGCAGCAATAAGAAATGGTACTCTAAGAACCTGACCAGGAATAAAAGCAAGAACAACACACAGAAGTGCTACTAATATCAAAAATAGTAAAAGTAGAAAAAATAACAACTTTTTCATTAATTTAAATTGCCCGAAATATGTTCAATGCAGTACTTCATCAATCCGGTAAGATCAGAATTACATGCAGTATACAGTAACATGAAAAGAATAACCGGTCCTGCAGTCAATAGAATAAGGTACAGCAGCCGAAACTGGTACCGTTTTCCATCATTTACCTTTGCACCACCTCTGTAAGCACAGGGGAAAAGTATCGATGGTGACACAGAACTCTTATCAATCTGTAGTAATTGCATTGTCTTATTGATAATTTTGCTCAGGATCCCACTGTCTTCCTGGCGATAGTATGAACCTTTGAATCCAAGACTCAGGCAGATATCATAAATTTCCCGTATCTGGTTATCTTCACTCTGTAATTGCTCAAGATTATTGAAAAACTCAACACCGCCATTAGACGTTTTAAAATAAATACGCTGCAGCGTGTCTTTACACCAGAGCGATTTATCTTTCCAGTCTGATAAAAGAATTGCCTCATCGACCCAGACAGCTACAGCAAAAAACGATCTTCGCCAGATCGATTCTTCAATCCCACTGCTTTGTGCTCCATTTTCTGATGCTGTAACCATCTCCGCATATTTCTGACGCATGGTGGCAAAAGAAAACTGTTGAAAACCATAGGGCTCATTAACAAGTGTGAAATAGATCAAATCAATAAATGTATCTGTCAGTGTCATTTTTTACTTGTACCATTCAGGAACGTATAACAATCAATTCAAAAGAGGTATCTGAAGACGCATGGTCCCAGTAAATACACATTGAACGGCTTTTTTGAATCTCATTCCATTGTTCATGCAGATGATCAACACGAAAGCAGTGCGTATCACTGCGGCGCGGAATCCCTGGGGGTGGATTTTTTACATAGTTAACTTTCAACCCGGGCAGTGAACGGCTCACCAGATCGGTTATTGTCTGAGAACTTCCAATCTTGATGGAATCGTTTACTGAAGAAAGTATCCGTTCCAGTTTTACCGATGTGCATACCTGTAAATAAAAATGAGAAGAATGCTCAAAGATACTCAGTGGTAAAACAGCACTGTACCCACCATCAGCATCGTGATTAAAAGAAATGGTATTCTCGGGACCTGTCATAAGCGACCTGAGCAGTGTCGCAATAATCTCTGCAGCCTGATTGAAACATCGTTGACCGTCGCTATGATCATAATTATTGAGTAACCTGGTTCCATCGGGTAAATCGGCCAGACAACCGTGACGATCGGTGAATGAACTGAGTTCTCCGATTATCTGTCGTAACACTCCAAAAAAATCGAATGGATGGCAGGATGGTGAACTTAAAAGATGATACAATAATGGTACATAACGGTTCAAAATCAAAAGCCCCAGCATATAGATGTAATATTCAGCATTACTTTGCATGAGGCTTTCTCTTGGTATTTTATATTGTTCAAGTTTTCGTGATGCAGCAAGCAACTGATCGGCAATTGAACGTGCGATTCGGGAAAGTATCGGTGAGGTTGCAAGACTTAGTGCTGGTGGTGCATAATCAGAATACTGAACAAACCGCTCACCATCATACTCGAGCTGAGCAATCGGGATCGTGCTGTAGTCCCCCAGATGTTCAATTTCACTTTCAATAAAGATTTTTACTATATAATCAAGTTTAGCCACAGTACCGGGGTCTGCATACTCATGAAGATCAACAACGTCTTTGCCCGATTTATCTGCAACATAACGCACTCCGGCCTGTGCCAGCAGTTCCGGATTCTGTTCTTCAGTAACATTAGCTTTTGTCCGTGACAAACGCTGAATACCGACAAAAAGCAGAAATGGTTTATGCGGTTCAAATTTTTTCCTGTCCAGTATTCTCGAAAGAATCACTGCATTTTCGGGCGCTGCCACCCAGGTTCTGTCCGGAAAAACAAATTCTCCATTATCAATAACTATCACACCATTCTTAAGTTGCTCATCGTTAAAAAGTACGTTGATAACGCCCCAGAACCAGTGTTTCGTGTACATATGGAGAGGAGTGGTAAGAGATGAACAGTATAATTCAAACTGTTGAAAATGCTGCGGTTGAAGAAATAACCCCTGGTGCCAGAATAATGGTTTTTCCGGTTTCATCGAAATATACTCGTTTCATACATGGTTAAAGGTGTCAATATCAACTGAATTGCAATCTGAGGAACATAGACAATGTCGTAGGGCTTAAGAATTTTGAGAAACTCCCCGGCTTTCCGCAGTGCGGATTTTTTTTTGGAAACAGTCGGAATCTTGATCAAAGTTGCCGGAACAGGACTACTGTCAGTTCGGTAATACCCTGCTACGACTCCTATCCATTTTGCCTGATTCACCCTGTCAATTGAAAGAATACGCGATTCATTTGGATTGATTATCAGCTGCTCATATCCGACAACAGTAGGATCGAACTTTTTTGCTTTCAGCAGGTTTAAAAGCTCCTGATTACTTTTCTGTCGCTCGATAAAAGCACCATTTTCACTAAGTTGATAGATAACGAGTTTTACAGTATGCGCGCTACCATCCCAGGAATTGAGTAACTGGTCTGCTCTAATATCAATCTGCAATCCTCTTTCCTGATAAATATACGGATCGGTCTGCGGTGGAAGAGAACACATGCAGAAGGCAGAGAAAACAAAATATTGCACCAGTTTACCAGTAAAATCAAAAAATGAACTTTTTTTATACATAAGTTATTGAGATGACTACTTTTTTATAAGTTTCAGAATGTTTTTATTTTCTGAACGTTCATACACTATTGTGTCAAACATCTTTTTTAACAGAAAAATCCCAAGACCACCAACACGCCGCTGCTCTACTGGTGCAGTAATATCTGGTAATGGAAGCTGCAGTGGGTTAAAGGCAACACCCGAATCATTAACAATAATAGATAACCGTGCAGCATTTTCACCTGTACTACATAATATTTCTACTGTTCCTGTGGTGTCAGCCGGATATGCATAGTGTATTATGTTATTAAACACTTCCTCGCTACCCAACTGCACATCATAACATTCCTGCCTGGATAAACCGGCTATCCGAGCATGTCGACTGACAAAATCTATCATACTATCCAGGTTTTCCTGAATTGCATCAGTGTAAAATGATTGAGGGGCAACTTCTTCATCCATAGGAATACGAATCTCAGGTAAGTTTTAAAAATGATTCAAATCCAGCCATATTTATGACACGTGAAACAGCTTCCTGCGCACCAAGTACTTCGACTTCACCATCCGGTACCACTTTCTGCTTGGAAAAAATAAATGGTCGTAAACCAGCAGATGAAACATACTCCAGTCCCCGACAATCGTAAATTACCCTTTTAAAACCTTTCCCAATACACTTTTGCAGCTCATCCATAAGGGGTGTTGTATTATTTGCATCAAGTCGTGCACAAAGAATAATCGTAACAGTGTCCCCCACCGTTTTTATTGAAAATGTGTTCATGAATTCCATTTCCGGCTGGAATTTTTCATTTCAGCCATATCAAAAAGTAGGTTTGATTGATTTTAATAATGAATATATATAATTTGATCGCATGAGCAAATATACCGGAAGAGAATTCACCATTTTTTTTAACTTGTTAAATTTTTAAATTCGCTGCAGGATTCTTTTTAACTGCGAATGTTAGATTCCCCTCTATTATTTGTTATTAAATGGATGAACCATACCAGATATTTACCTCACAAAATAAAAACAGATACATTTTTGCCTTTTCTATGTTTTTACGTTACAAAACTGATAAAAAAAATGGAAATGTTCACTTTTTAATTGTTTCATCTTTTATTTTGTTAGAGTGCCTTTTTAAAGATTGAAATAAAGTCACATCACATACGAAGTAATACCCGAGGAGAGGAGATATATTCATGGAAAAAAGAATGATAATCCCTGATGAAACATCGCTGGAGCTTTATCTGAAGGAGATCAGCCGAAATCAGGCATTACCTGCAGAAGAAGAAGCTCAGCTGGCGGTGAGAATCAAGGTTGGGGATAAAAAGGCACTGGAAAAACTGATCAAAGCAAACCTGAGATTTGTTGTCAGTGTTGCGCGAAATTACCAGAATCAGGGATTACCTCTGGGTGAACTTATCAGCGAAGGCAACCTTGGGCTGATTCAGGCCGCAAAACGGTTTGATGAAAAACGTAATTTTAAATTTATCTCCTATGCTGTATGGTGGATCAGACAGGCAATTTTAAGAGCCCTGGCAGATCGTTCACGTATCACACGAGTTCCATTGAACCGTATCGGTATAATTCATAAAGTAGGAAGAACCCAAAGCAGACTCGAACAGAAATTCCGCCGCATGCCTACCATGGAGGAGATTGCACAAGAACTGGGTCTCGCTGAAAGTGATGTCCTCGAAATTCAAAAAATTGGAAACCGTTATCTCTCACTGGACACTCCGGTTCAGGCTGATGACAGCTCCGAACTTATCGATCTTCTTCAGGATGAAAATCAGGAGATGCCCGATACCAGACTTATTGAGATGTCGATGCAGGAAGGGGTCAACAAAATTCTTGATACCCTGAACGACAGAGAAAAAAAGGTATTGAAGCTCTATTTCGGTGTTGGAGAGGATACGCCTCACACTTTAGATGAAATTGGAAAACGGCTGCATCTCACCAGAGAACGAGTTCGACAGATCAAGGAAAAAGCAATTCATCGGCTTAAAAACTCTTATCGGAGCCGCTGTCTTAAGGTTTTTACCGACTGATTATTCACAATAATAGAAATTGAAAAGGGAGGAAATGATCATTTCCTCCCTTTTTTTTCAGCTTACCGTTGATTAAAAAATCAGTGATTTTTGATATGAATGTGACTGGGCATCGGCCTGCTGTTTGAATGAAATTGAAAATCATCGTAAGACCGAAACATCCTGATAACCCACGCAACTACTATAGCTGCGATCACAAAATAACTGAGGATAAGTACTGTAAACATAATATTGTAGCCCCCTGCTGCTTAAATGATACAACTCAAAGAGAGCATTTTTCAACAAAGAGATTTGTGAAAGGATTCGGGGGGCGAGTGTCGAGGGGAAGAGTGTTGAATGTCGGGTGATAAGTGATAAGCATCGAGTGACTAGTGAAAGGAATTTTGAACTCCTGAACGTTTGAACTCTGAACTCTGAACGATTATTACAAATTCCCTTAGACATAACGGCATCGAAAAGTTATTTTCACTATATACTATATATATAGCAGGTGATGGAATATTGTGACAGTCGGAATCTCTTCAACATTAAAAAAAATTAAAAATCGCAGAATCCTTGTTCTTTTCTCCGGAGGAGGTTTTCAGGGATGCGTGCAAGTGCTGTATATCATTGCAGGACAAGGTAACTGGGAACTGATATCACATATAACGCTGCCTTTCACGCAGCGAATCAATTTACTTTACGAAAAAATACAGAGCAACACCGAAGGACAATGTTCAATTGAAGATATCTCCGTTCTGGATTATAAAATCACACAATTTTGTCTTGAAGCGATTAAGACAGTGATTACCCCGTTACCAACAGCGCAAAAAAAACCTCATTACATTGTTTTTAACAAGCCTCAAATCTGGCGAGGTCCTATTGCCGAAAATAGTCAGCACTCCTTCTGGGATTTCTCTTCAGGGGATGCACAACTTATTTCTTCGACAGTTAATGTACCGGTTTTTTCCGATTTCATTCGAAACAATATTCTTGCCGGTGGTCCTGGAATACTCCCACTCAATCCCGGCAATCATCATATAGCATCACGAAAAAAAGGTAAAGTGATCTTAATCAACATCGGCATGATTACTCATATCACTATTGTTAACACCGAAACAAATCAGATCATAGCCGATACTGATATCGGTCCCGGAACAGTGCTCCTGAATCGGGTTGTATCAAATATCAATTCAGCTGAATCGTTTGACCGGGACGGAACAATGGCTTCACAGGGGAAAGTCGACAGCCAATGCCTTAATGAACTCACCAGATTTGACTGGTTTGGAACCCCATACCCTAAATTTGCATCACAGGAACAATTTTCAGAACTTCTGAAAAATCCCATGCTGGAATCCCTCAGTCCACAGGACAGAATCGCAACAATCACAGCATTAACCGCCCGGCTTATTTATGATTTTTGCAGAAAAGAGCCATTATCACAGGAAAAGGAGCTGTCTGTCTTAATATCCGGTGGCGGGGCTCATAATCAAACACTTATTAAATTTTTGAAAACGTACTTCGATCCCATTGAAGTCAATACTGTCGAAGAATTGGGAATACCAGTTGACATGTACATCCCGCTTGCATTCGGCTTGACTGTAGATGCATTCCTCACAGGCAACAATATACTGTTGCAGGCCGGCAATTCTCCATCGATGCATTCCATCGGGCGCTGGGCAATACCATAATATTTATACCTTTGCATTTCTATACTGCGGACAACTGAAATATAAACATTTTGTGATATGGTGAAGTTTGCGATTAAAACAAAATGTTCATTAGTAACCGTCTGAAGTGTAACAAACCTTTACCGGATCTCTACATTATCCATGAGTAACAGGTCTGTTATCATTTCATCTCGCTCACCCTGTCGTGAAACCTGTTGCCAAAACGTTTTTTTGGGGGGGAACACTTTCACACCAACTCTCCGCTCTTCAGGAATACCCAGCAGCTCTTTTGCTATTGAAAAAGCTTCAAAAAAGCCTCCTAGTGTATCGATAAGACCGGCTTTTACCGCCTCAGCTCCTGTGTAGACGCGTCCTTTTGCAAGTTCCTTAACTTTGTCGTAAGACAAATTCCTCCCCTCCGCAACCTTACACATAAAATCAGCATACACAATATCCATTCTTGACTGTATATAGTTCCACTGCTCGGGACTGTATCCCTGCAGCGACGAATAAAGTAAAGCATTCGAATCGGTTGCCACATGATCAAATGTCACTCCCAGTTTATTGTAGAAACCACGAGTGACCATTTTCCCTCCAAAAACTCCTATCGAACCGGTAAGCGTTGCCGGATGTGCGACGATTTTCGCTGCATCCACAGCGACAAAATATCCTCCCGAACCAGCGACTGCCCCCATACTTACAACAACCGGTATACCGGCATCACGCGCATGAACAACTTCCCGCCAGATCATATCCGATGCTACATATGAACCACCCGGGCTGTTTACACGAAAGATAATCACCCCAATGGTAGGATCCTTTATTGCAGCACGAAATGCATCTGAAATTGTCTGCGCACCCATAACTTTACTTCCAGTCAAAGGGTTAAAACTACTTCTGCCAATGACAATGGTACCGTCTCCATATATCAGTGCAATGGTTTTACCTTTTCGGGATCCTGTTTTTTTTAATGAATTAATATATTTGGCAAAAGAAATAAATGATTTTGATGTTCCGGTCCGTTTTTTAACCTTTTCATATACCTGATCTCTATACGCCAGACCATCCACCAACCTGACTTGAAGGGCTGCAGCGGCTCCGTACGGTCCTCCAGCGATAATACGTTCAAGACTGTCTCTATCAATTTTACGGGAAGATGAAATGTCGGTGACAAACTGCGAGCGGATTGAATTGATAATATCGGTATTCATCTCTCTTTGCGCATCGGTATATGATGTCTCAGTGAATAGATTCTTTGCTGTTTTGTACTCTTCACGTGCGGTAATTTCCGGTCGTATGGATAAAGTGTCAAGTAAACCTTTGACAAACGGTGTCATTGCAAGAAATCCGGTAATATTTACTTCTCCGGATGGTTGCAAATAAATTGAATCAAATGCAGTTGCCAGATAATACATGCTGTTCCCTGATCCTGATTCACCGAATGTTTCTGTAAAAGCAATAGCCGGTTTGCCTGATTTACGATAGCGCAGCAGCGCATCACGGATCTCCTGAACATCAGCATACGCAACAGGTCCTCTGCCGATATGTGCTACAATTCCCCTTATTCTTCGGTCTGTAGCTGCGATATCTACGGCGCTCACAATATCACTTATTTTAAGAACTTTACCGGACAGGAATCGGTTAATGATTCCTTCGGGCTCAGTTTCAGATATACCCGGACCAAATTTAATTTCAATTACCGCTTTTGATGGCACAGCTGTTTTTGAATATCTGAACATGAAAGTAGTAATAATAATAACAAGAATAAGAAAAAGGGCAAAAGCTCCGATAACGGCAAAAAACTTGTATAATGAATCCATGTTAACCCTTTAATTTGAATCCCTCAAAATAGTAATTTCCGGCAATATTGTATTGCGGAAATAGTTCAGTAGATTGAAACGCAAATTTATTGCCGTTTAACTGCTGGTCCTGAATAAGCATTGGTGGTTATTTTATTATATTGTATCTTACAGGAAAGGTCTGAATATAATGAAATCAGGTGATTACATAAAACCTTCGATCATTCCGACCGGTGAAGCATCCGGGATTCTTCCATGCAGAAACAATGAGGGCACCCCGATTACCGGTATAGGAACAAAAAAAGTACTCTCACCATTTCATCCTCTTATCCGGCACTGGTTTGAAAACCGGTTCCAGACCCCCACCGATATTCAATCCAAAGCCTGGCCAGTAATTTCCAGGGGTGAGCATGCACTGGTATGTGCACCAACGGGGACCGGTAAAACGCTCACCGCATTTCTCTGGGCGATTAATCAGCTCATAACCGGGCAGTGGGAGGAGGGACAGACACATGTTTTATACATCTCTCCGCTCAAAGCTCTCAATACCGATATAAAAGAGAATCTTCTTGTACCTCTCAAGGAGATCCGCCACCTTTTTACCGAACACGGTCAGCAGTTCCCATCGGTTCGCATTATCACCCGAAGTGGTGATACTCCGCAAGCAGAACGTCGTGCAATGGTACAGCGACCACCATCGATTCTCATTACCACTCCCGAAAGTCTCAATCTTATTCTCAGTTCACCACGGGCACGAAACATCCTTAAACATCTAAAAACCGTCATTCTCGATGAAGTCCATGCTATTGCACACGACAAACGCGGGGCACTTCTAAGTATGTCAATTGAACGTTGTACCATGCTCAGTGGTGAATTTCAACGTATCGCACTTTCTGCAACCATCCGACCGGCTGAGATTGCTGCAAGATTTGCCGGCGGGTACAAACTTGTCGTAAACGAAACCGGGGAAGTCACCTATGAACCTCGTCCTGTTCACATTCTGATATCCGACCAGCAGAAACAGATTCAGTTATGTGTAAAGGGTCTTCACCATGACAAAGTGACTGTTGGTGAAACCGACACCGTATGGCGTTCGCTTGCTGCACAATGCGATGAAATTATTCGAAGAAACCGGGCAACTCTTATTTTTGTCAATAACCGCAGGCTTGCAGAACGAATTGTTCTCTATATCAATAACCTGCATGAAACCCCCTGTGTTTATTCACATCATGGCTCCCTCTCCCGGGAGCTTCGCCAGGAAGTTGAGCACCGTTTGAAATCGGGAAATCTTAAAGCTATTGTTGCGACAAGTTCACTGGAAATGGGAATCGATATTGGTGATATCGATGAAGTAGTTCTGGTCCAGGCACCGGTATCGGTCTCATCGAGTCTGCAGCGGATTGGACGTGCCGGTCATTCGATTCACCGGATCTCTGCAGGAACATTCTTTCCACTCTTTGGTCTTGACATACTCTACTCTGCAGTTATGGCACGCATGACCGATGATCGCAACATTGAATCCCTGAAACCACTTCACAGCCCGCTTGACATACTCGCTCAGGTGGTTCTTTCGATGTGCTGCCTCGATACATACAAAGCAGATGAACTGTTTAGTATCATCAGAACTTCGGCAGTATTCCACAACTGTCCACGACGCTATTTTGATTGCGTACTCATGATGCTTGCCGGAAAATATGAGGAAACCCGTATCCGTGAACTTCACCCCAGATTAACTATTGATCCTGAAACCGGGGAAATTACCGGTGGTAAAGGGATGCTCAACCTTGTTTATTCATGGGGAGGCACGATTCCGGATAAGGGGTACTACAATGTAAAAATCCGCGGTAGCGATACAAAAATCGGCGAACTCGATGAGGAGTTTGTTTTCGAACGAAGGGCCGGCGACACCTTTCTCATGGGAACTCAACACTGGCGTATCGAAACCATCGATGAACAGAATGTCGAAGTGACACAATGGCACGGAACAGCATCCATGTCACCCTTCTGGAAAGCAGATGCGCTTAACAGAACGTTTCATGTTTCATCGTTTACGGCAGAATTTCTTGAACTATGGAATGATAAAATTGACAGTGATGATTTTTTGACCGAACTTGAACAGCACTGCTATCTCGATGCTGCTGCAGTGGAATCACTTGTATCCTATCTGAAATTCCAGAAATCATACACTGGCCCTGTCCTCCCCCACCGACACCATCTTATTATCGAACATGTTCAGGAGAGTGATGATGGTATTGAGCCGCATACTATCATCCACACGATGTGGGGTAACAATGTCAATTACCCATTCATGCTTGCTCTGCGAACAGTCTGGGAAGAGCGATATCATCGGCAACTGGTGACATTCACCACCAATGAAGCTATATTTATTAACGAGATTGTCAAACCTGAAGAGCTCCTTGCGGTAACTGCTACCGCTATCGATTCCCTGCTCCGAAAAAGTCTGGAACGAAGTGCATTTTTCGGAACTCGTTTCAGAGAAAACGCATCACGGGCCCTGCTGCTTCCCAAATCTGATCCACGCCGTCGGATTCCGCTCTGGATCACCCGGTTACGTTCGAAAAAGCTCCTTGATTCGGTGCGACGATTTAATGACTTTCCTATAATGGTTGAGACCTGGCGAACATGTCTTCAGGACGAATTCGACATTGATGCACTTGTCATGCTCCTCGATGAGCTCCAGTCCGGGGTAATAAAAATCTCCACGGTACAGACAACTGATACTTCACCGTTCGCCGGATCACTGCAGTGGAAATTTACGAACCAATTCCTTTACGAAGATGATACCCCGCACGCTACCACAGATTCAAGCAGACTTTCTGATGAACTGCTGAGTGAAATAGCATTCTCTTCACGACTGCGTCCGGTTTTTACAAAAACGGATACCGAACCATTCCAGCAGAAATTGCATCGAACTGCCGGAGGCTATGCTCCATCAGACGTAGAGGAGCTTGTGGCATGGGTTGATGAACGGATCTGTATACCGCACCATGAGTGGACGACATTACTCGCATCAATGTGTGGCAGGCCAAATTCATCATCATACTTATCAGATCTGTTCTGCAGCACCACATTCCTTAATGACCCACTCATCATGCAACGCTTACGAATAGTAAAACTTCCGGGAGCATCCATTGACTGCTTGACCACAGTCACCACACTCCCGATACTTTTCAGAATATTTCATCAGGATTCAGACACATTAACCATCCGCTTCCCTGATGGAACTATTGCACCAGAAATTAAAGGACCCAAAAAGAACCGTGAGATAGATACTCAATCCGAAATCACTGAAGGGTTTCTTGATCGCACATCATTCTGTTCACGCTGGCTCTCATTTTATGGTCCGGTGAACCCGTCAATTTTAGAAACTATCTTCGGTTTGAATAAACAGTCTGTAGATCAGATCATTTCTGAACTAACAGAACAGAAACTTCTTATCACCGATATCGCGATAGAACATGAATCCGATCGGTTCATCTGCGACACAGAAAACTGCGAACGGCTTCTCAGAATTATCAGGAAAAAGTCGCGCCAGCAGATAACAGCACAGCCGATAGAATATCTGTCATTACTTCTGGCAACAGTTCAAGGTTTGACAAAAAAGCACTCTGGTATCGATGGTCTGAAAGTAGTAATAGAACAGTTGCTTCATTATCCGATAAAAGTGCCTCTTGTTGAAACCGATATTTTCAAAGTGCGAATAGACAACTACGAACCACATCAGCTCGAAACCCTGATCACCTCTTCCGAACTGGAGTGGTTTGGTACCGGGAAGGAGCAGGTTGCATTCAGATTTACCGGTGATCGTGAAATCACCGGTAGTGAACCCGATAACTCACATCCTTCATTTCTTCCCGAACGACACGCTCACTACACCTATTTTACTCTGATGCAACGAAGTGGTCTTGATTCAACACACTTTCCTGATCTTTTCTGGAAAGCGGTCTGGAATGGAATTCTTTCCTGCGACACCTTTGAATCAATTCGTAAGGGTGTTCTTGTTAAATTTGGAAAGAAAGCATCATCAAAGACACAGAAAAGTATTCTACCAGATTATACAGTCACCCGCAGGCAGAGACCGATCGGTTTTGACCGCTGGAAAGCCACATCACTGTTTCCCGGCAACTGGTATACAATCGAGACAACAGAAATCCCTGACGATCCCCTTATTGATGATGACCTCTGCAGGGAGAGGATCCGTATACTGCTTTCACGTTATGGCATTCTTTTCCGTGAACTTTTAGTTAATGAACTGCCAGCGTTCCAGTGGAGCAGAATTTTTAGAACACTACGGATTATGGAGCTCTCAGGAGAGGTGTTGACCGGCCATTTTTTTGAAGGTATCCCCGGCTTGCAGTTTATCAACCATTCCACCTTTGGATTACTCAAAAACAGGTTACACACTGATACATTTTACTGGATCAATGCAACCGATCCGGCATCCCTGTGCGCAGTAGCATTACCGAAATTAAAATCCGCACTTCCCCCACGATTGCCATCAACCAGTTTAATTTACAGGGGAATAGATCTGATAGTAATCACATACAAAAACGGAAAGGAACTTGAGTGCCGCTTTTCTATCAGTGATCCGGATATAGACCCAATTTTCACCTATCTGTTCCAATTGGCAAAATCACAGGCATCCCCAATGAGTGCGAAAAAGATTGAAAAAATCAACGGTGTATCAATATTTGAAAGTGAACTGACTGCCGGGTTTGTGAAGAATGGCTTTGTGAGGGAATATAAATCTCTTGTTGCACAATAGGTTAATTCGCGATTTTCGCGTACTTCACCTTTTTACCCCACTATCCCGATTTAACTGAACGCCATATAAACAGCCGCACTTTCGGGTATTTTACCGAAATGTAAAATTGAGCTCTGGTGTATGAAAGGGTAATAAAAAGTCTATTCTGCTGCAACTCGACTTCTGAGTTCATTTAACATTATACGATTCAATGAACGGGCGAGTGCCTTTTCGAAAGACATTGCAAATGCAGTCACTCGTATTTCTACCGCTGCATCGATCCATGCAGATTCTGTATTTGCTCCGTAATACATGGCATAACAATTTGATGTTTGAGTTTCATATTTATTATGCCAGTCATCCTCGCCGACAAATGCCGTTGTACCTGGTATATAAACAAGGTTCATCCTATTTGCAAAGGATGTAAAACGTTTTCCGATATGAGGATTGGTACGCAGGTAATACTGTTCCAAAAGGTCTGATACACGAGGTGGAGTTGGAAAACTGGTTACTGTTGCAGGGAAAAAATAGTTATCATATAGAACAAATGCATCAATATTTCCAAGCATGTCTCTGGGGGGAGCGAACTGAGTCAGGATCGCCTGTCGGTCAGCATTTGAGATTTTTCTCCGTGGGGTTCCAGATCTTCTACCCGCGATTTCATCCTCTGCAAAACGCCACTCACCCAGTACACTGGCCAGATCACCAAGCCAGGTAACAGCTTCCGCATTACTTTCAAGTGTTACATTAGCTACTGTGGACGACAAGGTTGAAACACCCTCATGATGGAACAGTGCATCAAGTCCGGCAAAAACATGTCCTATATCCAGCCAATGTCCACCCTGCTCAATTTCCTGAAGGTGATAAATAGCCGGATTACCACATGTACAGGTTCCTCCGGAAACAGGATGCCATACGGAACCATCCTGTATCTCATATTGTTTTATGGATACCCAGATTCCTGAACTCGCTCTGTAAAGGATGGTTCTCGAACGTTCAAATTCCCTTGTAGGGTATGGTCGTGTGACACTGCTTGCCCCGGGAATAAGTATTTGATCCCAGCTGTCAAGGCCATAAAAGATTTTTCTTACACGTGATACCATCAGAGGGATATTAGTCTGTTCTGTGACAGGATATCTTCCTTCAAAAACCCTGAGAGCCTGAATAAAATCGACTATTGAGGCTGTACCGGCTGGCGCAGGTTCTAAAAACGGCATTTGGAGGGAAGTCCCTGTCAGTGTTAATTGTACTGTCGGAACAGTTTCATTCGGTGCCATGTTTTTATACCTTTGTGTAAATGTTTTAAAGAAAAATCTCGGGTCCGTTACAACTGATTGCAGTATTCCTGCGTTTTAAATGATTGTGATTATCATTCTGAATTATTCAGGATGATGCACCAGTTTCTTTATATGGTATTGTAACATCTTTATAACTTTCGGTATATCCAGGAAAACTGGTTTTTATCGTATATGGTCCATCCGGCAAATTGATAAAATGAGCCCTTCCATCAGAATCCGATTTTGCGGAAACCGATAATGTTCCGCTTAATTCGACAAGTGCTCCACTAATGGGGTTCCCGGAATCATCTACAGCTAAGACATCGATACCACCTTTGGAAAAATCGATATATTTTTCAACCCCCTCACGCCATTGTGGGTATTCTGTTGAACCCCGCTTAGACATTTTTCCTGGAGGGGGAGGTGTAATTTCATTTTTAAAAATAAAGCACTCAACTCTGCGGTTTTTGTCGTTGGCAACGTTGTCTGCACTCGGTTCATCCGGAAAAAATTCGCCGCACCCATGAGTAACTGGTGTAATTCCCTGGGGTAATGTTGTACCATCAATATTCATGTAGGCCACAATTATTTCACGTCGTGTAAGTGGACCGGCCTTACCATCGACCTTTAAACTTGTAACCCTGTTTTCATTACTCCATGTCTGAAATCTCGAGACCGCATCTCTCATATATATATCATCGCTACCATTTGGGTTCTCAATATAAAAGGGGTCACTGCCTCCATCAGGAAGGGCTTTGAGCATATATTGAATTTCCCGGATACCCCATTTCTTTTTTTCCGGTTTTGAATCACTGAACCATTTTTCCCAATCAGCCACTTCATCCCGTAAATATGACTTGACCGCATCAGCCCGTTCCAATGATAAGGTAAGATTATAATCATCTTCACCAGCCGTATCGGTATGCCCAACAATCAATAATTTTGCAGAAGGAACATTTTTATATAATTTGATCAGAGCTTTTATTCCGTTCATTGTGTCTGGAAGAAGGAAACATTTGTTTGTTTCGAAATGCATTCCGATCAGCCTGACACAATACACATTATTCAAAATAACAGTCATTAAATATTTCTCACCTGCAACAAGCTTTATAGGATCGGTAACAATTGAATCGATCGTTAGCTCTATGGGCATATCAAACTCCGACTAAATGTGTATATTCACTGTTCACTGAATGTAATATAGGTAATTATATCCTATTAAGCAAATACGTAAAACAATTTGCAATCTGTCGGCTATCTTCCCGATCTATAGGAGGCTGTATTAAGGGGTCGTAACGTAATAACTTGATCATTATCGTTTGTTTTTTATTATTTTTGATTTATATTTATCGAGAATAAACTACGTTATTATTACACATTCGGGGAGTCTTTATGCGAAAGAAAAAAGGATACCATTTGCTGCTTGGTGTCACCATTACTTTTACTTTAATAAGCATTGTTCTTGTTGTTCTAACCCAGATGCATTCCTCTATTATCGGGTCATACCCAATGAATAAAAAACTGATCCTCATCTTTATACCCTTCGTTGCTGCGGGTGTCACTTGTGCACTCAGAAAAAAACTTTTCACCGAAGAGTAAACAGAATTGAAATGTATTGTCAGATGCAACTATTGAACAGTACTCCTGTTCTGCTCAATTCGCAATCGCCACTCTCACTTCGACCCAGCTCAGTGACCACCCCACCCCTCTCACCACTCGTGGAGAAAGGGGGCGCGTATTGTTTACATGCAAAGTAGTATTGATGTTCATTATTGCAAAGTATACATTTACCCATTCGCATCTCAGGCCCCCATGTTAGGCTGATCCTGAGACACACTTAACTCCGTCCCTTTTATCTATTCTGCAAGGCAAAATAAACGCAGAGTGCGCAGAGGACGCAGAGAGAGGTACTCGCAGAGGGGAAAAAATTCAAGATAGAAGAAAATGTACAATCAATTAAAATTTTCTGTCA
>JBNKZD010000304.1:0-14235 GCA_050301235.1 Chitinispirillaceae bacterium
AATTGTGATGCAGTAATAAAGCAACAGACAACAAAGTCCTGCCTATTTTTGAAAAATATCATTTTCCTGAAAACAATTATCGAGGGATTCAAACTTGCGATGAATTTGCAGCTATTTGGGACTTTTTAGTGAGTTCTGAAACTATTATTGAGTTTTAAATCCTATGTTTAAAATAAAAAAAAGGCCACCTTAAAAAAGCAGCCTTAAAAAACAAAATTTTCCTGCGTTAAAAATCAGCCTTTAGCAGCCAGATATTTCATCACTGTTTCGGTACACTTGTTGATTGAAGTAACATTTGGAAATTCTGTTTCGGGAATTGAAACACCAAATTTCTTTTCCATTGTAGCAAGAACTTCAAGAAGTGCCATTGAATCAAGACCCATATCAGATACAAAAAGGGCATCATCGGTAATGGATGCTTCATCGATATCCATATCCTCCGCGATTTCAGTAATCATTTCACGAATAGCTGATTTAATCTCTTCTTTATTCATTAAATAAATCTCCTCATATCAGTTGAGATTGTATGGTTAATTATTGTTATTATTCAACATTTTTTAAAAGTACTGCACCGCAGTTTCCATCACATGAAACTGAATTAACAATACAAAATCTGCTGTCCTTATTTACAGGAGAGGTAACCAGAGCAATATTGTTAAAAGGTGAATCAGCTTCACCGGTTCCACTGATCTGTTTATTTTTAAGATCGGAGATTGCACAGCCAAGGCTTAATGCACCTGATGCACCATAACATTCACCGGTAAACGATTTATACGCAGTAACCGGAACACTGGTACCAAATACTTTTGCAATAGCAGCAGCTTCAACACTGTCGGTCAAACGGTTACCGCTTGCTGATGATGCGATAAAATCGACATCTTGTGGAGCAATACCGGCATCTTTGCACACTTCAGAGAGAACATATGCAGCAACTTCACCATCGGATTTTGCATTTTGTGCAAGTGATACATCAAAAGCAGATGCAGTTCCAATAACTTCGACTATTGCTTTCCGACCGCCAGCTTTCATAGATTCTTCAGTATCGAATAAAAAGAGCGCACAACCTTCACCGGGAACAATGCCATCTGCATCGGTGGCAAAAGGTTTGATCTTCCCTGATGCGGAGAGTACTCCTGTACGTTGCAACCCAAGCAATGAATAATAGCTGATCTCTTCAAGTCCGCCAGCAACAATTGCTTCGATATAGCCGCGCTGCATATGGTTAAATGCATAAATTAACGCATCGATTCCGGAATTGAATCCGGTTGAAATTGTTGTGCTGAGATTGCGGGCAACAAAACGAATGTTTGTATTACCTGTAGGAGAATTAATAACTGTATTTGCAAATGCCTGAGGATTAACATTACCTACACCGTTTACAATAGAATCACTTAGAAAATCGCCGATACTCTGGACGCTTCCAAACGCGGTTCCGACACAGATTCCCGGGCGGCTGTTGTCATCGGAACTTTCCATAATGGACTTTAATCCGAGTTCAAATGCCCCAAGAACAAGTTTGGTCGCATTGTCTTTCAAACGCAAACCTTTTTTTCCAAGGACCTCAACGGGGTTATAACCGTTTACGGTAATACATGAGATTTCTGAATCCAGTGAATGGAACTCAAAATCCTTGAAAGATGTCGTAACAGGAGCTTTTGTCAGCCCCTCTTTTATTGCGTCAAGACCAATGCCAAAGGAACTGATAATTCCTGATGAAGTGATATATATTTTTTTTGAATGCATCGTGATCATCTATCCTTTAAATTTCCTGAGTACCAGTGCTGAACAGTTGCCTGCGAATGCATAAGCGTTTGATATAATTGTGTTCATTTCTGCCTCGCGAGGAGCGTTTGGAACACAGTCAAGATCACATTCAGGGTCGGGATCTTTGTAATTTATTGTCGGCAACATAGTGTTATTGCGAATCATCAAAGCACATGCAGCAGCTTCAATTGCAGATGCAGCACCCATTGTGTGACCCAGCATCGATTTAATTGATGACATCGGGACTTTGTAGGCGTAATCTTTTAACACTGTTTTTACGATGGCAGTCTCAATCTTATCATTTTCACCAGTGCCAGTACCATGAGCACTGATATAATCGATATCTTCAATAGCGATTCCGGTATTTTTGATAGCCCTGTTCAGCGCCATTATTCCACCACTTCCTTCAGGATCGGGAATGGTCATTTTGAAGGCATCACAACCAAGACCGTAACCAAGAATTTCAGCATAAATCTGAGCACCACGAGCAAGTGCATGGTCAAGTCGTTCAAGAATCAGAATACCTGATCCCTCGCTGACCGCCATACCTGCGCGATTGAGATCGAAAGGACGACACACATCGGGAGTAGTAGCCAGCAAACGGTTGAACCCGGTAAAGGCAATACCCGAAAACGGGTCACTTCCACCAGCGATAACCATATCTGCTTTTCCAAGCTGAATGAGATCATACCCATATCCAATAGCGTAATTTCCTGCGGCACATGCTGTGGGTATCATGATCAGAGGACCACGAGCGTTTAGCGTACGCGCAACATTTGCGGGGATTGCGCCGCAAGGGTACTGCCGAGGAAGATTCGATGGAATATCCTGAGAATTGCCTGTTTTATATTTAATATTAACACCAGCTTCAAGAATTTGGGGCTCTCCCATTGTAGTACCCATACTGACCGCTATACGGTATGGATTTACTTTTTCCAGAGAAAGCGCAGCATCCTGAAGAGCCATTTTGGCAGCAGCTACTGCAAACTGACTTGAGCGTCCCATCCGTTCAATCTCTTCCTGTGAGAGATAAGTGGATGAATTAAAATCTGAAACTTCACCACCAGTTTTGGTTCTGAATGCTGTTGGATCAAACTGAACTAATGGACGAACACCATTCGTACCAGCAAGCGCTGCTTTCCAGAACGTATCGTTACCGGTACCGATAGGTGTAACTAATCCTAACCCGGTTATAACTACTCTATTTTGACTCATATCTTTTTTCTATCCATGCAGGGATTTTTAGTTTGAGCAGATAGGTAAATATAGTTAATAAAGATAAAAAAAACCAAGATTGTTGTACATTTGTTGAACAATATTTTTCAATATCAGCTTATTGTGTCCTGAAATATGATTCCCTACACATAGCTGTAGCAACCCTTTTTTTCTAAAAGCTGAAGATCAAATCGACAACTTATTCCTGAACAGGCATGGTTCGTTGCTTACCGAACAACAGTTCGCCTTTTGCCACTAGGTTTCCATCAACAAATGCCCGACCCGTCACTGCCATCGTATCTCCGAAAACTTTATCAACGGTGATTTTTGTCACAAGCTGGTCACCCGGAACTACTGGCTTTTTGAAAGCTGCTTTGTTAACTTTTCCAAGGTAATATACCACATTTTCTTCAAGACCACCTGATGATTTTGATAGGAGAAAACAGGCCGCCTGAGCCATATTTTCAATAATCATTACCCCCGGAAGAACCGGTGCGGCTGGAAAATGTCCCTGAAACTGAGCTTCATTTATTGAAACGTTTTTTAATGCTGTCACCGATTCATTAGGTACAAATTCGGTTACCCGATCTATTAGTAGAAAGGGGAACCGATGCGGAACATTTTTCATTATTTCTTGAATATCAAACATTTCTATTCTCCATTCCTTTTATAATCAAGCTATAATCAAGCAGTTAAGCCGCCATCAATTGGAAACACCTGACCTGTGATATACCGGGCTTTTTCAGATGCCAGAAACGAAACAAGATCAGCAACCTCTTCAGCAGTTCCCATTCGCTGCATGGGAATCATCTTTACCAGTTCGCCCAGATGTTTTTCCGGCATCGCTTTGGTCATTTCGGTCTCGATATAGCCCGGAGCAACACAATTCACAGGAATTCCAAGTTTTCCGGCTTCTTTTGCCAACGCTTTGGTAAATCCTATAATTCCAGCTTTTGATGCACAGTAGTTAGTCTGTCCGGCAATACCGGATAAGCCACTAACTGATGAAATATTTACGATACAACCACGTTTATTTTTAAAAAAGTATCCAACAAGGTGTCTGGTGACATTAAAATAGCCTGTCAGATTGGTATTGATTACATCATTCCACTCTGCCTGCTGCATGATAAAGAGAACCCGATCTTTCGTGATACCCGCATTATTCACCAGTAGATCAACATCGCCACCAAGGAACTCCTTCGCCTGATTAACAAAATTTCCAGCGAACTGAAAATCCGACACATCAGCTTTGAATGCAGCGACTTTCGCCCCTTTTTCTGTTAAAGATGCTACCAGTGTATCAGCCACATCACTTCTTGATGAGTAATTGAATGCAACTTCGTACCCCTCTGATGCAAGTTTTGTTACAATTGCAGCACCGATACCACGTGACCCACCCGTAACGATCGCTTTTTTACCCACAGCTACTCCTGGTCTGTTCCAGTTCTCTTCTAAAGTAAGAGATACTGGATTGGTTATATTGAAATAAGTTCTTTTAGTCTGATTAATCTGCCGGTGATGAGTTGATTTTACCGGTAAGTGTATGCAAACCCTTTGCAACGGCGTTTTTCACCTGCTGAGAAATTTCTCTGGACTTGAGAATATTTTCAAGCTTCTGATGAAACGATGAGAGTGAATCTTCAAGGTCCATCCTTTTGAAAAACTCTTTCCATAAGTACACAAACCCATCACGAAGCGCATCCGGTGTTGTATGCAACGGCTTGAACACAACATTTGCACAATTGAAGTACTTCCAGTCTCGTGTCAGAAAACGGTTCTGTGATTCAATGGTATGCCAGAACGGTGTATTGGGAAATGGCGTTGCGATAAAAAACTCGGCGGTTTTTACATTCGCTTTTTCACAAAATTCGAGGATCAGGTCAAACTGGTCTTCCTTGCATGTGTCAAAGCCGACACCGAATGACCCGAAGAATCGTATCCCTCTGTCCTCGAGCTGCTTGACCAGATCGAAGGTCCGCTGCCATACTCCCGGGTGACGGTCGTAGAATCGGGCGCTGAATGGGTCACTGGCAAAAACGGTATACATGCTTTTCGCTCCACCCGCAGCGATTGCATCAAGGTATTCCGGATCGTTATTCATAGCCGGAGAGCAGGAGAGAAACATATTTACATTAAAATCTTTTATCCGCTCACAAAGGTCCGTCATGTAGCGCTGAATACGCGGCCTGTTAAGCATCACCATGTCATCAGTGACATAAAATTCCTTACCCGAAAGTGCCCGAATCTCTTCAACAACCTGATCAACAGGCCGCAACCGTATTTTATTACTCTGATAAATAGGTACGTTACACCAGTCACAACTGAAAGGACAACCTCTGGTAACGGAAATCAACGAAGCATGCCAGTCATACTTTTCACTAACTTCAAAAATACCTGGCTTTGGTGATACAATCTCCTCCGGAAGAGGCGGTTCCGGCTGATACCGTTTCTGAAGATTGCCGTTTTGTGCATCAGTAACAATCTGCTTCCAGATCACATCCCCTTCACCAATGCAAACACTGTCACAATGAAGAGCCGCATCATCAGGAATCATCGATGGATGCATTCCACCCATAATCACCTTTTTACCCAGTTTCTTGAAATTGTCACCTATTTCATAAGCATAAGCTGCCTGCGGAGTGAAAAAACTGATAGCAATCAGATCTGCATCGTCGTTATAATCAACCGGTTCGACATTCTGATCGATAATACGGTATTCGACACCCTCGGGTAGTGCATTTACCAGAATCGGAATTGCCATTGATGGTGGCATGCGGAATGCCCAGGTTGCAGCGATAGCCGGCATTTCCGCCAGCTCAGGATACGTTTCCAGAAATTTATCAAATTTGGGATAAATGAAGGTAATTTTCATAGAATTATTAAAACAATTGCTTTGGTAATGCGCCTGTGAGTAAATATTACTTACCTTTTGATGTTTTATTGTCACTTTTTATTTCAGTGTTCACCATGGAGGATTGTTTTTTACCACAGCGCATCATATCTATCCATTCTGATGGAACCTGCACCGAGTCTCCATCAACAAGAAAATAGATCGCCTGTGCACTTACCGTATCGACATTTTTGGTCAGATACCGATACTTTATATCCATAGTGACATCACCATTTTTTACTGTAGCAGAAAAGGTTGAATCAGTGCGTTTATAAACACCATACCCTTTGACACTCTCATCCGATGAACTCCCGACCTGAAGAGAATCTTTTGCAAAAAAAGTCAGAATTAACCCATCCGTACCGGCACACCAGGTCCCGTTAAAATCAACTGACTTATTGGTTCCGGAAAAAGCGAATGAAAGGCAACAGAGTAGCGCGACTGCAAAATACCATTGTTTTTTCATATTCTTGTTCCTTTCGAATCGATCTTACTGCCGATTCCAAAATATCTAATAAGAATGGGTAACATCAAGAGGGAGATTAAAGCACTGACGATCATTGATATAAAAACAACGATTCCAAAATCCCTGATTGGAGGAAACCCTGAAAATGCCAATACGAGAAAACCGATGCCGACGATCAGAGCATTAAATAGTATAGGTATGCCTTTCCCATGAATTGTTTCCCGCAATGCTTCAGTGCGCTCGATATTTTTCCTGCGGGAATAGATATACCCACTGACAAAGTGTATCGAGTAATCGATCCCAATGCCGATACAGGTATTCATTATAATAACAGTGACCAGATTGATCGAAACCCCCAGAATACCCATCGATGCGTAAACAAACGCCGTGGAACAGATTATGGGAATTATTGCAAACACTCCGGTTCTGAATGACCTGAAAAAAACGATCAGGCACAGCACCACCGGAAGAAAGGTGGTTATCAGACTGCTGATCTGTGTACGGATCAATACCAGGGACATCGCTTCAGTTAAAACAGCCTGCCCGCTGACAACAACATTCCACCCTGAACAGGAGTCCTGAACAAACTGCTGGATATTTCTGGCAATTTCAACTGGTTTAATTCCGGGGTCATTTTTACAGGTGATTCCAATGCGCACTTCAGAACGGTCACCGGAAAGAAATGTTTTCAGCAGACTGCCATAACTTTTTCCAAAAAGCCCGTTTGTCGAAGTCAACATTGAAATCCCCGGTCTGGAAATATCCTCTTTGGAAAGCATAGTACTGATTCGGGTAAGAAGCGGCAGCAGTGAGGTAACATTTCCGACACCTTGAATGGTTTCAATATGTGAAGAGATCCTTCTGATCATCTCCCAGTCTTCAACCGTACTTAGTTTCTCGCCTTTTCTGCTCAATACTGCCGAAAAAAATCTGGTTCCCCCAAAATGCTGTTC
Source organism: Chitinispirillaceae bacterium (assembly GCA_050301235.1). Lineage (GTDB taxonomy): Bacteria > Fibrobacterota > Chitinivibrionia > Chitinivibrionales > Chitinispirillaceae > JAFGIN01. The sequence continues at coordinate 7,289 of JBNKZD010000304.1, forward strand.
GATGAAGCGGTCTGATTTTCTTAAAAGATTTTCTTCAGGGAGCATCGTAATTGGATTGCTTTCCACGTGCACCATCTGAAAGCCAATCACACAAAAGATAATCAGTACAGGTATAATAAAAACCCATCGATTTGTTTTGAGTGCAACGCTCTCGATAAGGTTCCAGAACGAACCTAAAAGCCGTTCTTCAGTAGAGGCTCTTTCTGGAAACTTTTTCTTTCTGCCTGTTTTGAGTGAAAGGAAGAGTGGCAACAGTAGAATATTGAATAAATACGCAAGCATCACAGCAATACCGGTAAACACACCAAAAATGCTGGTCCAGAGTATCGGAGAGAATGCGAAGGAGCTGAAACCAAAGAACGTGGTTACCGATGTCAGCAGGCAGGGGATGATCTGCTCATGGTATGTTGCAATAAGCGATTTTTGAATATCACCATTGAGTTCGTTACTTTTGATTATGAATGTCTTAATAATATGTATTGCATCAGCTACACCAATAGGAAATAAAATAATCGGAATCACTGCAGTGACTACAGAAAATGGAGTCCCGGTCAGTCCCATAAGTCCAAATGTCCACACCAGGGCAAGTACGTTTACCAGCAGTGCTGCAATGACATAAAGAAACCGGTGAAATATTCTGTAAAGGAGAAAAAAGATAATCACAAAACAGATCGGGAGCAGCAGTCTGAAATCATGTTTCATGGCAAGATCGGTAAAGTAGGAAACCGCTGCCTCACTGGTAAAATATGCCCTGACATTGCTGTTTTTGTTGATTGAATCGGTAACAGCTGTCATCTGTCTGAAAAATGTTGTTCTATCTACAGTGTCAGTAAGACTTATGACCATTCCAAATACCGTCTCATCATCGGAAATGAACAAACGGGTAAATTGGCGGTTTTCCGAAATTCTGGTCCTTATACTGTCATCACTCTCCGGATGATCTTTCGAAACGATCGCAGTACTGCTGATCCCAAGCATTCCGCCCCGGGCAGGCACCTGAAGAGTGGTGAGATTGGAAACTGATGCGACATATTGAAGGTTTTTATACCTGTTTCCCCACGCGCGTATTGAATCGATCTTCTCACCCAGCTTCCCTTCGGGTATCTCAATCAGCGAGAGTACCGATATTGAAGCGGAGAATTCCTTTTGAAGCTTATCAAATTCGATCTTCTCTTTCAGCGTTTTGGGTATAGCCTTATAAGTGTCATTATCGACATGAATTTTTGTTAAAAAATAGCCAAAAAAGAGCGTTATTGCTAAAAGAATGACACTCAGCGGGATTCTAAACCTGAGAATGTTTTTTATGAGAATTTCAGACATGCAGCCCCTGACCGGAATATACCAATAGTTCCCAAATATAATATTTCACCGCCAATATGGCTGTGGTTAAAATATTGTTTAAAAAGAGATCTGTATATATATGGATTAGACGGTTTGGTGGGTAGGAAGTGCTCAGTGTAATATTTTTTATCTGGGTATTTGCTTAATTGCTGTGACAACAATGCAATATGCTCACATCGCCTCACCCCCTCGATCCCCCTCTCCATAAAAAATGGAGAGGGGGAAGTGAAGGCGGCGAAACCCCACTTTCTTCACGAGTAGTTTAGAGGCTTCTGCGATTTTTGCGAAAGAGCTGCATATTAATGTTTGTTAGTAACAGCACCACCAACCAAATGTATACCCAATAACCGTTATTCAGGTCGGATTAAAAATCCGATAGGTAATAAGTAAAGCTTTGATGTTCTCAGTGAAATGCACACCTCACCTATTGCTTCTATCGTTTTGATTTCGTATTATTAGTACATGGAACAAAAAAATGATTTACCATCAGTTTACGCTTACAGTGATTTCCGGATCTATCTGAAAGATTATTATGAAGCACGAAACAAGTATGACCCTGATTTTACTAAAAGTTACATCTGCCGGAAACTGGGACTTCCGAACAGTCGAAGCTATTTCCAGGATGTTTTAAATGGCAAAACAGTTTCAGATATAAAGATTCCTCTCTTTATAAAACTTCTTGAACTCGATAAGGACGAGGCTCGCTTTTTCAGAGTGCTGGTTACTTTCAACCAGTCGTTCAGCGATCCTGAAGAGCGCGAATTGTTGTTTGAGCAGCTTATATCTTTGAACAGAACTCCAAAAACCATACTTCAGCCTGGAGTTTACAAGTATTACAAAACGTGGTATCACAGCGTCATCAGAGCACTCTTGCAATTTATTGACTTCAGCGACGACTGGAAACGGCTGGCATCAATGATATACCCGCAGATCAGTGTTTCACAAGCAAAAAAATCCGTTCTGCTGCTTGAAGAACTCGGTTTGATTGAAAAGGATTCTTCAGGATATTTCAGACCGACACATAAAGTTATTACTACCGGAGCTTTTGCCCATGATGAATACATACGGCAGTATCAGATCCAGTGGTTACAGATGGTTCAGGCGGCGATTCTTAAAAAAGATAAAACTCCCAAACGATTTCTTACAAAAACGATAAGTGTTTCTGGCGAAACACTCAAACTTATCGAGAAGAAAATTGAGAAATTTAATTCTGAACTAACATCGATGGTACACAAGGATCCTTCACCAGCCGATCGGGTTTGCCATGTTTCATTACAGATGTTTCACTGTTCAAAGATTATAAAAGATAAAAATGTCTCAGAAAAATAGAACATTTTGGCTGTTTCCGCTTCTATATGCACAAAGGAAAATGTGCATATTGAAAAACCGGGAGCGGAATTTCTGCATCCCCGGTTTTTTTCTAATTATTTTAAACGCATCTTCAAGGAGGGCTTTTATAAATGCAACTTATTAAAAATTTCAAAAGAATTTTACTCTCAACACTACCAGTAGTCTTTTTCTTTTGCAGTGGTAGTGATAAGATTACCGGTACAGTTGATGACACCGATACCGGAATAAGCGTGTATCTACCGGACAGTACCCCTGCAGTTGATGCTGTGATTAAATTTATTCCATCAACACGATCACAAACTACTGGGCTGACAAAGCAACGTGCAATCTCTTCTGCTGCAGTTGCCGTAGTTAAAACTGACAGCTTAGGAAGATTTCAGGTCCCTGCACTTGCTGACAGTACCTATAACATTTTTATGGAAAAGGGCGATCTTAAAGCATTTCAGGGTGAAGTTGTTATTACATCACAGGGAAATACGGTTCATGATGACACTCTTCGAAAAACAGGATCTTTCTCAGCAACTGTCGGCCTTGATCCAAAAGATATGCATAATGTTGGATCTGTAGCAGTTCAAATTCTCGGCAGTGATGTACAATACCTTAATCCGGATAAAAAAGGTTATTTCACCTTTAAAGATATTGCTCCGGGAAGTTATAAACTCCGATTGGAAACAAGTCTTCCTGAATACTCACCAACATATTTCACCATGATGATTAAAAGCGTTGTCGATTCGATCTATCCGGATACCATTTATATAAAGTATAATGGTATACCTTCAGTTCATGGCTTATCTGCGCAATTTGATACCAGTAGTGGAATTGTCAAATTATCATGGGATTCTACCGAATACAGCAATATCCTTGATTATGTGGTTTTTCGTGATGCAGAACCAACAGTTACATATTCGGAAGTACCCTACAAGGCAACTTCTGCAACTGCACTTGTTGATACAATTTTTGATATTAATAAAACTCCGGTCGACACTCAGACACTTGGATTCAAATACCGTGTAGCTATTCGAAATAATTCGACGCTGATTGGTAATACTTTTGGTGCGGTGTCGGTTACTGCGACACCTTTTCGTCCGCAGCTTATCATTTCAGCTGGTTCGAATCAAACTGTTGACATCAGTTCTGAAGTGTTACTAAGCGGCAAAATAATTTCATCGAAATTTCCTGTTATCTCACGGGAGTGGAATATCGGTAATAGTACATGGGTGCTTGGAGGAGATAGTGTGCAGTTCAGAACGAATAATAAATTTAGTATGGAGAAAATTCAATGCTTTTTCAGAGTAACAGATAGTATGGGGAATACAGTAATTGACACTGTATATATAACAAAAACACCTTATATTGATACTTTAAGTAAGTTTCCTTCACCTATTGATCCATATATACTCCACCAGTACTCTTCAATTCCTCTCATAAAAAAAATAGATTCGCCGAATGAATTTTTATTCTTTGGACATGTTAGTAATGGAATGTACGGTATCTGGTCTACAACCGATTTCAAAAATTATACATTGCTCTCTGCAAGCACCGGTATCACCAATCCTGGATATTTTTTTGTGTTTCAAAAAAATTATTATATTTACAATATCATAACCGAAAATACCAATGCTAAAAGTTATAAATCTTCAGACGCAATTTCATGGTCGGAAATTAAACCTGAGTTGCATTCAAGAGATACATCTGATACTTCAACTATTCTATTTTTCCCACAAAAGGATAAATTATATTTTATAGGTCATAAGTATATTCAATCTGGCTATGAATCAAAATTTTGGTATCTTTTGTACAGATCGAATGATGGAATTATTTGGGATTCAATAGCCAGCAACTTACCACAAGAATATCCTAACTCTTTTTTTTCTATTGATGGTTCACTGTGCCTTGTGACCACTTCTAACAAGTATTATAAATCGATAGATGATGGAACAACTTGGAATTCGGATAAATTTTGGGATTACGATTGTGATATCTATCGTGATAATTTTTTCAGAGCTGGATACTCCGATTCTGTAGCAATTGTCAGTTACAATGATAGACCGTCACAAATTAATAGGATGGCAATGCACAAAAATGGTTCCTGGGAAATTTTACCAACTGAACCTTTAAAAAATTTTACTGATAACACTTTATTCCCATTGGTTTTTGGAAATAAATGCATAGTTATTGTCAATCCATTTAGTAATAATTACATTGTAGAATCGTTCACATTATATTAAATATGCAAATATTGCATCAAGCAGGTAATTTGGGAAAAGTGATATGATACATAGACAATAAAGGAGATGGTAAGATCAACCTCAAACAGCATACTATAAGGATTTCTCCTGTTCCTAATTTTAATTCCACTAAAGTGCGGTCCATACGAAACAAGCTCAAATTGACCCAACCTGCATTTGCAGCAATATTTGGCGTTTCAAAGAAAACGGTAGAAGCCTGGGAATCCGGACATAATAGTCCGAATGGTACCGCCCAGAGATTACTGGGGATTCTTAACAATGATGAGGATTTTTTAAGAAAAGAGAAAATATTGATAGAATCATGATCTGCAAGGTTAAAAATACTTTCCTAAGCAGTGACCTCAAATCAGAGACAACCTCTAACCTGCAAAATTGAGAGAAAAGCTTTCAATTATGCAGGTTGGTATGTATAAAAGGGAACTTGAAGAGTCGATTTTTAAGCAACTCACCTTTTTTCCAGTTATTGCGATTAGAAAAAATTAATGACCAAAACACGTTCCAATGTAAGTTCCCCAAAAATTCAATCGAATAGTTAACATGACTGGCCAAGCATTAATTTTAATGCGATAATTAATAATACTAGACCTCTTTCTTCCATTAAAAATCTATATGAATGACTATTGCCGACCCCCTGTTGTGACGCTCTCTCTGTTCTTTGGGCTATTTCTTCTTTCGTGTTCTAATACTAACCGAACTCCTGCTCCCGCTGCAAAACAGGCGAATTTACAAAATACTGAAATTGCTATTTTCGATACCCTTTGGGAAAGCCGTAAAGCGAATAGTCTCGTTCAATATATTGATCCAATTGATCGGAAGTTGATCGATTCACTTCTATGTTTGCCCAGGCTTTCCAGGTCATTTCTGAATCGGGTAGATGAAATTTCCCGCTATTTTCTGGGTGTACCTTATGACAGCACCGGTCCCACGGGCGAAGGCCTCTTTGATACCGTGGACACGATGCCGATATACAACATCCGTCATTTTGATTGTTTGACATATATAGAACATGTGCTTGCACTTGCACATTCCTCCAATGCAGATGAATTCATTTCGCAATTACAACGATTGCGCTATAAAGACAGCACAATTGATTATCTGCACAGGAACCATTTTTTCGTTATTGACTGGCTTGAGAACAATAAAAATATTGCCACGCTTATTGAGCCGAAAGAACCGGTAGTGGTTTCACGAATAATTTCCAGAAAAAACTTTTTCAATCGAACGGGACTTACGGTACAAATTCCCGATACAACTATTTCTATTCAAGCCTGGCCAGTTGATGGATTTATTTCTGAACTTTCGGCACAATCAATACCTCCTGGTATTTACATTATCGCATTCATTAAAAAACGGCTGAAAAGTGTTATTGTCAACCATGTAGGGTTCGCCCTGATCAAGCCTGATTCCTGTCTGCTCAGGGATGCAAACAAGACCCGCAGAAGGGTTTCGGAAACCAACCTTGTTAAATATTTGGATCACAATGCCGAGCGCCTTGAAGGCGTTCTGCTGATCAGTATCGATCACCTTTCTGCAGGACTTACAGAAACTCATTTGGTACGGAAAAACGAGAATTTGCGTGTACCTGAGTAAAAACAATAACCATATTTTCTCTATAACCTGAACTGAAGTTCAGGCCACCTATCACTTTTACATTTAAAACAATTTTTTTTGAGCAGCCACGCGAAAATGCAGGTGAACCATTCAGTGGCTTATCGTCAGGTAGATCTCAGATCCAAAAAAGAAATCTAAAGATCTCAGCAGCGAACGTTTTGGCATTTCGAATATTTGTCAATTATGAATACACTGTTCTTGACCAGTTGCTGATGCTTCTTCCAGGGTGCATGAATCGTTTTTCTCACCTTTCATTGTCACCGGGCACTTCAATTTCAGCCACTTATGGGCACTTCAAAACCAGCCACATAAATATACTTTAGATTTTACTCCTTTTGTTGTTTTTTGAGTCTATAACTGCTACCCTTAATATTAAATGCGATTACATTTTCCAGG
>JBNKZD010000305.1:0-6810 GCA_050301235.1 Chitinispirillaceae bacterium
AAATGAATACTGGCTTGAGCTTTCCAGCGATCAGAAGTTCTCCAGAAAACGTATTATTGTCTCATTTAAAGTACGGGAACGATTTCTTCAGAGCGTCGCGATGCATGAAAGTGGCTATGCTGACGGATTAGCTACAGATGCAAACCTTCGCCTGCAGCTCAGGTTGAATTCAAAATTTTTTATTAAAGCTGCATCAACAGTGTCAATTGCACCTGGAATGCTGAAACAGTATTACGAACTGCAATTACGAAAAACCTGGAATGACTATTCATCTCTTGACTTGACTTATTTTGCTACAAATGGTGTTTTATTTCCACGGCAAGGACTACAGGCAACTACATCTCTTCGATTGACTAACCACTTTGGTTTTTCACCTTCGGTTGCTGAATATATTGAACACTTCCCCTATGAATCAACCATTCGTCTCTATCGCAGTGATTATGGTCTTGAACTGTTTTTCCCTTTGAATGATCGAATCGAACTTTACAGCAATGCCAAATACATCACCTACAATAACCACCCTCTCTTCTCGTCACGTTTTTTCATTGCATCCGGACTACGAGCATGGTAGAACTATTACAATTTTTTAGTGAAGGGATCATGCTTGGGTTGACAACAGGGCACATCTGCCTTGCCACCTGTGGTCCGATATATTCATCCTTTCTCATGCAGCAGAACAATACGCTTTCCAGCTATTTCCGGGCGACTTTAGAAATATCTATCGGTCGCTTTATAACCTATCTGCTTGTTGGTGCAATTGCAGGTCTGGTCGGTTCCCAGTTTCCTGTTGAATACAGGGATTACCTTACCGTAACAGCTTACCTTCTTTTTTCAACCTTTTTAATTATTACCGTATTCCGAACAAGAAAGTGTGAAGGAGGATGCAAGTTACCAGCGTGGAACAGATTTACCGACTACCCTATCCTTTTAGGTATTGTTACCGGAATAAATGTCTGCCCCTCTTTTCTGCTGGCGTTCTCCCGTTCATTTTCACTTTCCGGCCCTCTTGCTGGCATGTTGTTTTTCGCAGCCTTCTTTATAGGTACAAGCATCTTTATGATCCCCCTATCATTTGTCGGCATGCTTGGACGAAAAAAAACGTTCCGGTCTATTGCACGTATAGCATCCGTTCTTGTTGCACTTTGGTTTACATTTAATGCTGCAAAAATTATATTCGATCATACCAGTATATTTTTTGATTCCCGCCCCATAATCAACCTTCTTGATAATACCCCGGCATATATCGTTATCAGTGACAGTACAAAAGCCGCAAAATGTGCAGAACTTTTTTCTAAAAACAAATCGGGACAGGTGATTATATCAAAAATCCCTGAGCATATCAGTCAACCATTCTACATTTTTACTGACTCAGAGGACTTCAATAATGACAGTACATTATTACGGCTGCCTGGCTGTTTTACAGTAGTTATTGCTTCCAGATATGTCAAAAATCCTGACAGTCTTGAAACGGTCATAAAATTTTTGAAGCAGTATCACTTCAGGTTCAACACCAAAAAGGGTGATGTTTTCCAGATCCACTGACATTTTATCGTGAAAGAATATCTATGATCAGAAAATTACGGATTATCTCACAAATTGTTTTCTTTGTCATTTTTATCATATTGCTTTTTGTTTTAAATAATAAAACATTTGCTCACCTGCTGCCAACAGAACTTTTTCTTCAATTGAACCCGCTTGTTTTTCTGTTGACATCGATAGCTTCAAGAACGATGATTTATGCTGTATTACCAGGAGCTTTTATTCTAACCCTCCTTACGCTGCTCTTTGGACGTTTTTTCTGCGGATTCATCTGTCCTCTTGGTACTGCAATTGACATATCAGATAAATTTATTTTTGAAAAATACCGTTTCAAGAAAGCCAGACCGGCTATTGTGCTTCAAAAATTAAAATACGTCCTGTTGTTTACACTTTTTACATTATCACTTTGTGGAATGCTCATACCTTTTTTCATGGACCCAATTTCCATTGCAACCCGCATATCGGCATCAGTGATCGATCCAACGCTACGGTTTCTCGGTCTTACTGCATCTGATACAATAATCTCAATCAGTAATTTTTTTACAAAAGATCCAAAAGCAGTTTCATTTGTTACTCTTGCAATACCCGGAAGTGCAGCAGTTTTCATTTTGACAATTTTAGTATTTACCGGAGGCTTTGTTGACCGGAGGTTCTGGTGCCAATATGTATGCCCCAGCGGTGCATTCTTTGCTATACTAAGCCGTTTTTCTTTTTTCAGGCGACATGTAGTGTGTGATAAATGCAATCAATGTAAATTATGCCTGATTAAGACATGCCCTACACGGGCAATTGATTCTGAAAATTTCACAATTACCTCTACTGCCGAATGCATCCTTTGTGGTGCCTGCTCCACCAATCGAAAAAGTTGCACCAAGGTCAATTTAACTGCCCCGGTAAAAGCTGAAATGACAACAACTAACCTTCAGAGAAGACATGTTATATCAGGTCTGCTTCTTGGCGTTACAGCACCTATCGTACTGCGCGGTTCAGCTGGAGGGAGAACTGCTGTCCAGCCGGTACGACCACCCGGTTCAATTCCTGAAGATACATTTTTAACACAATGCATTGCCTGTGGAGAATGCATAAAAGCTTGCTCCAGCCACGCTCTTTGCCCCAGCGGAATATTTGATGGATTGCACAGAATCAGCACTCCACGCCTGGCAGCATCCAATGGATATTGTGACAGTGAATGTACTGCCTGCACCAACGTTTGCCCGACCCTTGCAATTCGTCCGGTATCATCCCGGGACAAGCCATTTGTAAAAACAGGAACAGCCATTGTCAACAGGAATCGTTGTCTTGCCTGGAAGGGTGATACCCGCTGTATGGTCTGCATGGAAAAGTGCCCCTACCAGGCGATTTCGGAACAGGACATAGAGGTCGGTGAAACGACGATCAGCGGCCCAGTGGTTGATAAAAACCTCTGCACCGGATGCGGAGCGTGTGAACACTTCTGTACAACAAGCCCTGAACCTTCCATAAAAGTATTTGCATATGGTGAGCGCAGGATAAGTACCGGACCAGTTATTTCAGACAGAAAGAGAGAGAGTATTATAAAAGCTCGCCAAAAACGTACCGAGTAGATGATACTTTCCAACGATCTCTTGATGAAGAAATTACTTTTATTTATAATTTCTTCGAGTAGAACCGCATTTGAATCTTTAAAAGTTGTGCATGATAAAATTTAGAATTATTTTATCCATAATTACAATCAAAATACCACAACCTTTTGAAAGACAAAATGATAACAATCAAACACTCCAATATGATTAAAACAGTCCTGTTCTTTGTATTTACATTATTGACTCTTAATAACAATGCTTTTTCACAGAAAAAAGAAGCTCTACCTTTTAAAAACACAAAGTTAAGTCCCAGTGAACGCGCAAAGGACCTTTTAAACCGCCTGAGTATTGAAGAAAAAGCTTGTCAGCTAATGGCAGTTTGGGATGGTATTCCATTTCCTTACGATGCAGATTTTTTGAAAGACACGGTAAAATTGCGGTCTGTTTTTGGCAATGGGGTTAACTCAGTACAACCATCTTTTACCGATTTAAAAACCACAGTAGAAACCCGCAATACCATTCAGAAATATTTACTTGAAAAAACCAGATGGGGCATTCCGGCTATTTTTGTTGATGAAGGCCAGCATGGACTCATGCGACCTGATGCTACTTCTTTTCCGCAGGCAATAGGACTTGCCTGTTCCTGGGACCCGGAATTGTTCCGGAAAGTGTATGCAACCATAGCTCATGAAATGCGTTCTCGCGGTACACACCATGTGCTATCACCGGTTATTGACGTTTGTCGCGATCCGCGTTGGGGACGAGTTGAAGAAACGTATGGTGAAGACCCTTATTTAAACGGGATATTGGGTATAGCAGCGGTTAGAGGATTTCAAGGAAGTTCCACAGGCCAAATCGGCCCGGAAAATGTTGCCGCAACTCTGAAACATTTAACAGGTCATGGCCAACCTGAGGGAGGAATCAATCAGGCTCCGTCAAATTATTCTTTACGGGTTTTACGTGAATTTCACATGCCTCCATTCAAAATGAACATCGACAGTGCCCATCCTGCAGCTGTAATGCCTTGCTACAATGAAGTGGATGGCGTTCCTTCTCATATAAATAAATGGTTGTTTCAGGATGTACTGAGAAAAGAATGGGGATACAAAGGAATGGTTGTATCAGACTACTTTGGTATTAATCAGCTTTTTGAAAAACAGTTTGTTGCAGAAAGCAAAGAGGATGCTGCAGAAAAAGCATTTAACACCGGTATACAATATGAATTTCCAATGTCCGATTATTACCGTGCATTACCAGCTTTAGTAAAAAATGGAAAAATTAATATCTCTGAAATTGACTCTGCAGTATTTAAAGTCCTTGCATTGAAATTTGCTCTGGGCCTCTTTGATAATCCATACGTAGATCTGAAAAAAGCTGAAGTGGTAAGTAAAAGTGAAGCCTCTGCAGCTCTTGCATTGAAAGCGGCTCAGGAAGCAATTGTATTGTTGAAAAATGAGGGTAATCTGTTGCCTTTATCAGCAGATAAATACAAGAAAATAGCTGTTGTCGGTCCTTGTGCAAAAGACATCTACTTCGGAGGCTATTCCGGGGAACCGTATAAAAAAGTCAGTTTGCTCGATGGAATCAAAGCTAAAGTGAAGGGAAAAGCCGAAGTACTTTTTGCGCAGGGATGTAAACTCACTACGAACACTACAATAAGTTTTTACAATTGGAAAAGTGATCAAGTCGATTTTGCATCAAGGGAAGAAAACCTGAAATTAATAGCAGAAGCTGCAGAAACTGCAAAGAATGCGGATGTTATAATAATTGCGATAGGCGAAAATGAGCATTTATGCCGCGAAGCGTGGGCAAAAAATCATATTGGTGATAATTTGACACTCGATCTTTTCGGTGAACAGGAAGAATTGGTGAAAACTATGGTAACGCTTGGCAAACCCATAGTGGTATATCTAATGAATGGACGTCCATTGTCAATCAATTACATTGCGAAAAATATTCCTGCTGTCATCGAAGGCTGGTATATGGGACAAGCTACAGGAACTGCTGCTGCAGATATTATCTTTGGCGATGTAAACCCATCAGGAAAACTGACCATTACGTTTCCTAAATCCGCAGGTCAGTTACCTATGTATTACAACCACAAACCAAGCGCTCAATATCATGATTATATTTCCGGTGATATAAAACCTCTATTCCCATTTGGTTATGGTTTAAGTTATGCCAGATTTACTTACAGTAAGCCGCGATTATCAAATACAACCATTAAAACAGATGGTAATGTGAAAGTATTGGTTGACATCACCAATAGCGGAAGCATGAAAGGCGACGATATTGTACAATTATATATTCGTGACAAAGTGAGTTCTGTTACCCGTCCGGTTAAAGAGCTGAAAGATTTCAAACGAATTTCTCTCGAGCCCGGACAAACAAAAACCGTTGAGTTCACTATAGACAAATCAAAACTATCTTTTTGGGATATACATATGAATTATACAGTTGAACCCGGAGAATTCGACATTATGATCGGAAATTCCTCGGAAAATCTTGAAACTGTAACATTAAAAGTAGAATAGTATTTATCATTTACAAGTATAAAAGGGGCCAGCGCTACCAACCCTGCCCATCTGGAAGAATTTTCAAAAAAATTCCGAAATATTTAATGAAAATTACCTATCAGCTTACTTTTGTTTAGAGAATGTAACTCATTTATCTACATTACCATTACTGAAAGAAATTGATTTTGTGGGGCAAACATTAATACATGTGCCACAAGAAAAACAATCCGGAATAACATGCTCACGTTTTAAAATCGCCCCCATAACCGTGGATGGGCAGGCAGTTGCACATTTTCCACAGTCAGTACAGGTTGTATGATTAACGCGAATCTTAAATATGGCGATTCTTTCTACAAGCCACCCAACCAATCCGAACGGGCAAAAGAAATGACACCAGGGGCGATAAGTAAATACACTCGCTAAAAGTATGGCTCCTGTAAAAATCGAACCGATTAATCCAAGCTTCAGGGGATTGAATATTTTAAACGGATCGATAATACCAACAATATCAAAAGACCAAAGGAGCGCAATTGATGTCATAACAATAAAAATTATTATCCTTACAGTATTTGTCAACACAAAAGGTATTTTATATTTGGGTATAATTCTGTTTTCGCCTTTGTATCCCAATTTAAACAAAAACTCCTGAAGCGTTCCCAACTGACAAGCCCAGGAACAGATAAATTTATTAGCAATAAATACCATAAGCAAAAAAATGACAAACGCAATCATTCGGGGTGGAAAGATCACATGTTTTTTCCCAAATAGTACAATCGCATCTTTTACTGTGCCCATAGGATTGGGATCTGGTCCAAATACTATGCCAAAAACAAAAATAGATATTGTGAGCAAAACTAATCGTAAACCAGGCGTAACCTTACCGTTACGCATTAAAGTAAAAACTACAACTAATAGTGCTATCGTTAATACAAATTTAAGTGGTATTTTTATCCAGTTCCGCGACTCGTATTCAACTGAAATTGCTTTCTGTTTGGCAAATTGTAGTTTGATTTGCTCTATGGTGAGACCAGTTTGTGATATCGTTTTCATTAAATCACTTCGATTTTTTAACCCTAATACTTCTTTAAGTTTTGGATTGGGAATATTATTTATTTCACCAAATTGAGCAATCGTCATACTGTCTGCTATAATAATGGAGGCTGATTTTCCCTCCGCATCTTCCTTATGTTGTT
>JBNKZD010000306.1:0-22282 GCA_050301235.1 Chitinispirillaceae bacterium
TTATGAGTTTTGCCAGCTCCCTGAGCTGGCACATATGCGTAGAAAAAACGTGTAACCCATTAAATATCAGCTATTTATAACTTTAAGACTGACGGCTATGCGCCATGGCGGGATTACGCATAAAGGTTTTTCAGTCCTTTCGTTCTTATCACCCGTCGATAAAACCTTCAAGGACTTCAAACCTTTTCGCATCAATTTCTTACGGTTCTCCACCGTCACCTTTATCATTTTTAGGTTTAAACTGGGAACTCAGTCCATTTGACATAGAAAAGAGTTGTTGACTTACTTTATAGTTCAGCAATTTAGATGGATTTGTAAATAAAATCAGAGATTTTTGCCCCACTTAATAGTCTTTTGTAATGGGAACTTTTGTTAAAAATTTAATTGTATCTTTCATAGCGCAATATATTTTAAAGAAACCCAGAACCCTTATTATAAACTTTTTAGAGGATGTTTCATATGTATAAAAAGTTAGTGGTTATCATCTGCTTTTCGATTCTTCTTTCCGGAGTTATACTGTTTTATTGTAAACTTCCAGAAGCCCCTGCCGGCCCTGAAGAAGCAAAAGTTTCGCTGCTGTTTAAATCTTCAGATGGGAAAATAGATGAAGCTGGTTCAATAACCGACTCTGTTGGAAAAGAGGTGCAGATTGGTATAGTGCTTCATCTCACTCATTATATCGACTCTTCAGTAGTTAGAGTTTTTTTTGGTGATAGCACAGAGCGCATCTTCCCCTGGAAATTTAAAAGTAATATAGACGATACCGTCTTTTTTCCTATCACCTTCACAATAACAGGGACACGTGTAATCGAAGCCACAGCATACATTTCAGATCAGCTAAACTCAGTTGCAAAGGGTAAGATCACTATACTTGGCCCTCCATTAGCAAATAATAAACCTGATTTGAAAGTCCCTGTTACACAGACTGCAGGTGTTGGGCAAGCTGTCTCATTTCCAGTTTCTGCTTCAGATCAGGATGCTGACCAGACTGTTACAATCAGTATCACTAAAAAGCCTGAAAATGCCACATTTGCCGCAGATTCGTTTAAATGGACACCGTCCATTTCAGATACAGGTACGGTCGCTGTCGTTTTTGTCGCAACCGATAATGGTATACCCGCTATGTCTGACACCGATTCTGTAACCATACATGTAAGCGCGACACAAGTGAACCATGCTCCGCAATGGAATCCAAAAAACATTCAGCGCACCATTAAACCGGGAGTGCTGTTTTCGTATGATTTAAGTATTACTTGTAGTGATCCTGATAACGATAGTTTGACATTTTCTCTGATTCCCGCATCACCAGTCAATGATACAATAGTTAGTAAAAACTATTCTTTTACACCATCTGCTTCTGATACTGGTAAACATGCCATACGTATTCTTGCAAAAGATCCATCAGGATTGACCGATACTCTTACACTTGGTTTGACGGTTTCCACCGTGGATGTTCCCGATAATGTGCCACCAGTCATAAAAATTCAGTCGCCATCGAAAGATACTGTGATTAGTGTTGATTCATTTGAGATAAATGTTATCTGTAGTGATGATAGCGGTTGTTCAGTTAAAGGGTTTCGCAATGGTGGCACTTTCACTTTGAAAAAATCAGCATCGGTAAAAAATCTCTGGACTGGAATGGTAAAAGGACTTGCAGCTGGAAGTTACTCTACAATTAAAATTGTTGCAGAAGATTCTTCGAAAGCAAAAAACAGGGATTCTGCTTTGGTGCGGATCAAGTATGATAATGATAAGAGTGGGCCAGTGATAACGTTAATTAATCCCGCAAAAGATAGTGTTACCACCAGCAGTTCCAGTTACATGATAGTTTTGAAAGTTACCGATCCTTCAGGAGTACTCTCTATAAATGGGGCTACTGGGGCGACTACATTTACAGGAGTGCGGGATACCAGCTCGGTATGGAAAATCAATGTTAATGCACTTGAAAATTATAAAGTGACGGCAATTGTACTTACTGCTACCGACAGTTCGCTTAAAGCCAATAAAACACTTGATACGATTTATATCAGGAGTGAAATTGTTAATGGCTATAAAATCAAATTTGATAAAAATGATAGTACTGCTACTGGTACGATGGCGGAGCAGACTATTAATAGTGGGGATTCTGCGAAACTATCAACAAACGCATTTGTTAAAGATGGTTCGATATTTTCAGGCTGGGTTACCACTCCCACAGGTACGGTAATTGCCTATACCGATGGAGCCATTTTTAAAATGGGGACATCGAACGTAACACTTTATGCCAAATGGATCAAAAAAGCATCATACACATTGACGATCACTGCTACCAATGGTTCGGTATCAAAATCTCCTGATGCCGCGACTTACGATTCTGGTACTGTAGTTTCTTTAACACCGATTCCTTCTAATAACTACCACTTTTCCGGATGGAGTGGAGCGATTACCGGTACGGCAAATCCGGCGACGATCACCATGAACAGTGACAAGTCGGTAACTGCAGGGTTTGAGGTAAATCCACCAAACACCTTTTCGCTTACTGTTACAGCTTCTAATGGGACAGTGAAAAAAACACCTGATCTTCCACAGTACGATTCAGGCAGTACGGTCGGGCTGAAAGCTACAGCAAATACCGGATATAAATTTGTGAACTGGAGTGGGGACGTTACAGGAACAAGTGATTCAACTGCGGTTGTTATCAATAGTGGGAAAAGTGTTACTGCAAATTTTGCCTTGATCCCTTATCAGTTGACTGTAGCGGCAGTAAATGGAACCGTAACCTTGCCTGCGACATCGACAATAACGGTAAATCATGGTGTCTTAACTTCCATCAAGGCTGTTGCCAATACCGGATATTCTTTTTCGAAATGGACGGTAACAAACGGGACAGCGACCATCACTTCTGCAAGTGCCGAGTCAACCACAGTGTTCTTAACGAGCGGGGATGCAACAGTAACAGCAACTTTTACCGCAATTCCTGTAACGCTTACATTGGTAAACGATGGACATGGCGCAACAACGCCAGCAAGTACTGCATCGGGGAGTTATGGTGTGCCGATATCTATTTTAGCTGCCGCTGCAGGCGGTTACAGTTTTTCCAGTTGGACTGTAATCAATGGAACCGCAGTCGTTGGTAATGAAACCCAGGCAAATACGACTGTTACCCTGACGACCAATGCGACTATTCAGGCGAATTTTACTGCGATTCCTGTGAGACTTACATTAACAAACGATGGGAATGGCACAACAACGCCTGCAAATACAGCATCGGGGAGCTATGGTGTGCCAATCACTATTTCAGCCGCAGCTTCAAGTGGATACAGTTTTTCCGGTTGGACTACAACAACTGGAACTGCAGTCTTTGATAATGCGAGCCAGGCAAGTACGACGGTTACCCTGACTGCTAATGCGACTATTCGAGCGAATTTTACGGCAAACTTGTTGCGCCCAATTAACGTTGCTGCAACATCACCTGTCTGCTCTGGTAATGCATCTACATTAACAGCAAGTATTCCATCAAATGGTACCGGAACCCTGACATGGTATAGAGGAAGTTGCGGCGGGGGAACTGCTGTAGGTACTGGAACGTCAGTTTCTTCAGGTGTTTTGACAAGTGATGCAACTTTTTATGTTCGTGCTGAATCTGGAGGAAGTTTTAGTGAGTGTGCAAGTGTTAATGTAACGGTTAATCAGCTACCAACTCAACCCACTCCAGTAACCCGATTGGTGACAATTTGTCCTGGAATTTCTACTACATTAAGTACAACAAGTAATCCGCCATCTGGAGTTACCTGGCAGTGGTATATGACAAAAACACCAACATCATCTAGTCAAGCTCTTGGTTCGCTCAATGTTACACCAATATCTACATCAACATATTATGTACGGGGAGAAACCAGCTCATGTGGTAATTCCGCTTGGGATTCGACTATGGTGGTTGTCAGGTCTGTATCATCGGTATCTTCAATCACGGCCGATCCATCTGACAATATTTGTGGAGGGTCTTCAGTAACACTTACTGTAAATGGAGTTCTTGGAGAAGGGGCTGCATGGCACTGGTATTCAGGAAGTTGTGGAGGGGTTCCAGAGGGCATAGGTTCTTCGATTACAAAAAAAATATCATCTTCAATGTTGTTTTATGTTCGAGCAGAGGGCGGGTGCAACCAGACTGGATGTGTATTTAAACAGATCTCAAGGAAAAGTGTTCCAATTATAACAGGAACACAAGGATTTACCAGGGTTGATGATATAGACGGATCAGCTTACAGGTTATATGTTAATGCCACTCCAACAACACAAACGGATGAACTATATTATCAATGGTATAAAAATGATGTCCCCATGACTGGTTATAACTCCAATATGACATATGTATTTCTTCCTGATGGAGTAGGTATTTGGTATTGTGCTGTCACCAGTGGAGAAACTGGTTGTACAGTAAAGGCAGAGCCATGCTCACTTTTTGTTTCTAATCCTTAAACAGTTGTGTACGTTACTTTGGGTATTTAATGGGCAGTTGTCAGCCCAAAGCCCACATAGCCTCACAGAGGAGGGAAAACCGTGAAAAAATGCGTGATGTACAACAGTAAAAATAACGTTCAGGATTGGGAAGAAATCAAAACTAATTTAACTAATCTTAAATATTCTGTTCAGCAAATGGTTTGCGATTCCAATATTGTGTAATGTCCGAATTATTTACCTGTAGGGTGTGAATGGATACACATTTAAATAAAACGTTATAAAAGATTTTATATACATCTTTAAAACAGTAGTTTTTTCTTATGGCTAATGCGAAACAGCGTATAACAGGATGCAGGACTTTGTGAGGAATTAGTGTACAAAATGTTGTACACTAATTCCGTAAAAATATCAGGTAGTCGTTATTGTAAACACAGCTGGCGTGAAAAAACATTCTTGCTGTTCAGCGAAACCCTGATCAGGTACATACCGGCATTAAATGCATTTTGACCAAGGTTCAGAGAGAGGTCTGTGGAATGGAATTGCTTATACGATTGTGATTGTAATAAACGTCCATTTACATTAAAAATTTCGACGCGAATATTGTTATATGGTCCCGGTTGGTTAAACTTAAGACTGATAGTCCTTGAATATTTTCCATATGCAAGTGTAATGGCGTTAATATCTATACCAGGGGTGTTCCTATTTTTTGCACTGAAAACTCCTACTGAGGGTGTGAATTTCCACCAGTTGAAATTAAACAGAAGTCCATTGCCTCCGGTAAATTTTAAGAACAGGTCATGCTTACCCGATACTTCACTGACTTCACATGATTTGGTCACCCATGTCTGCCATCCGTTTGTCCCCTGGAATGTGCATGTTCCGATTTTTGTTCCGTTGATACTATCAATGTATAACTCGATACTTCCGCCATTAGTTGCTGATGCAACCCTGGCTTCAAAAAGTTTTGGTCCGGTTTTAAAATCAACGCCTTTCACTTTTATGTAGTCACCATTGTGGATGGAATCAACATCCATTTTACCGCTGACATCTTTACATACTTCAGTTCTGATACCCTTTGACCAGCAGATGGTTTCAGCCTGTACAGTGTCATACGGATTGAAACTGCCAACTTGTGGGACGCCTGGGGTTGGATTACCCACACCAAACCATGGAAGTTTTGGAATTGTTCCATCAGCATTAAAGGTGATTTTTGCAAGGTTTGCTGAACGGCGTTCATACCTGACGCTTCGGCCACCCTGAATTGAAAACCATAATTCATTAGTAAATCCGGTTGTGTAGGTAGAACCTTTAAAATCGAAGATCCCCGGCTGGTTTCCCGATGAATTGGAGTTACCATCCATGATCGATCCCTTGAAAGTCCAGGGGCCGGTGGGGGCATCGCTCATCGCATACCCCATACCCTCCGGGCAGCAGGTTGATGACCATGCTAAATAATAATGTTTGTTGTTCTTGTAAAGCCACGGACCTTCCTGGTATGACTGCTGTTTAGGAATCTTGACAATATTACCGGAATATGATATCATATCCTTGTTAAGCTTCACATAATAAGCATCTGGATTTCCCCAGTAAAGATATGCCTGCCCATCATCATCTATTAACACGGTAGGGTCGATACATGGCCCGCCATTGTTGACCAGTGCTTTTCCAAGGGGGTCAGTAAAGGGTCCATAAGGGCTGTCGGATACCAGTACTCCTATACCTTTTAATTGCATGGCGCAATAATAATAAAACTTTCCGTTTCGGGGAATACACTGGGCTGCCCACGCACCATTTTTGTTCGCCCATTTGAAACTGCT
Source organism: Chitinispirillaceae bacterium (assembly GCA_050301235.1). Classification (GTDB taxonomy): domain Bacteria; phylum Fibrobacterota; class Chitinivibrionia; order Chitinivibrionales; family Chitinispirillaceae; genus JAFGIN01. The sequence goes on from JBNKZD010000306.1 coordinate 6,258, forward strand.
ACTGGATGCTATTACTCCATGATCTGTCCAGTTAACAAGGTCTGTTGATGTGTAAAGCAAATAATCATACATGGTAAAGTTGGTTGCCTGATCTTCATCGTGGCCGGTGTAGAGGAACACCGTATCGTTGTACGACATCGGAGCTGGATCAGGAGTGTAATTCGTCTGTATGAGCGGGTTTTCCGCAAAACTGAAATTTGAAAATGTCAGCATTGTCATAATGCTACTGACAAATAGAGTTTTTTGTGCTTTCATTGATGTCCCCTTCTATGAAAGTATTTATTAATTTTAAAATTATAAATTGTTTATAATAACTATAATGTAGTTGTAATATATTAAAAACCAAGTAATAAGAAAAAGTTTTTCGACTCATTTAGTTACTTTTCACTAATCTGCCAGTACCAGCAACTTTGCCATCAAAAAACAATCTCCAGAGGAAAAGCCCTGATGGTAGCTGGCGGTGACTCCATATTGATTGGTGTCCATTTATCTGTGTGATATTATTCTCGATTGCATCAACGAACCTGCCCTGCTGGTCAACTATCTCGATACGGATTTTTTGGGTACGTGCAGCATTATATTTGAATATTGCTCTGGAACTGGAGGGCTCAAATGCAACTTCTACTGAATGATTATAAATAGTGTTCATTAATCCAGTGTGGATTCCCGTTGTTGCACTTCCATACCCTGCAGCGACAATGTTTGCCTGCACTGCATCTTCAGTTGCATCAGAAGGGTATCCTTTTGTCATTGCCCCTTCAAAGAAAATACCCATTCCGGTATGGCTGTTATCACCACCAAGTCCAAGTACAATTGCTCCTTCTTTTTTCATCGGGAAGTATCCCTTGGGACGCTTTCCACTATGCATGGTTTTGAGTTTACCTGATTGCGCATCGCCGGCTCTGATCGAGTAAAGATCCGTTGAATCTCCCTTCACCATGCCGGTAACATAATTGGCGGAAATCGGTGTGTTCTGGTTATTTACTAATGCGCCACCTGCGAAAAGGCCCCATTCAAGGTCCGCCATGACCCAGGGGCCAGTAGTGCCTGCACCGTGTCCCCACTGCGTACTCTTCCCAAAGTAAACAGTTTCCATGATAGCTTCCGCATCTGCAACCATATCTGTCTGCGCATTACCGTAATCAAAACAGCACCACTCGTTATACACTTTCCCATCACACACCATGTATATGCCCTCAGGCTGGTTTTTTACGGCGATGCCTTTGGTCGAGTTGTTGCGATATCCTACAGAACCAGCTTCATTGTCCCAGCTTGATGTTGTACGCACACCATAAACCTGATGTCCATTTACTTTTGTTCCAGCACCTTTGGCGTCAGCTTCATGACCACCGTTGTGAAGAAAGCCCCCTTTGGGTGATTTTACAAGATGATTTCCATTTGGTGACTGATCGTAAATTTTCGAAATGGTACCTTTGCCGTTTTTTAGAAATGTGTCCTGCATTGCTGCATTGACAAATCCTCCTGCGTTTTGGACAACGATATCCAGAACTGCACCATCAGATGAACGTCTGACCTGATAAAGCGGACCATCGTATGAGGCATAGAGAGCCCTCACCGTACTGTGTGCTGCGACACAGGGCGTGCCACCATCCTGGTAAATGTCGCAGGGGCACTTTCCGGCTTCTGCATTTTTATTGATTGCCAACAATACGAGTGCAATTGCAAAAAAGACTGTATAAAATTTTATAGTTGTAGTGTTTAACATAGACACACCTTTGCTGTAAAATAAAGTTTCAAGTATGTAGACATCTCTGACTATCCTTTTTCTATATGCAGAAAATACTGCGTTGTATGTAGTTGTTAATAACCAATCAATAAACCGACGTGGTGGATATCACCACTTAATCAAAGCATCACCGGGTTTCTGATTCATGTAAGATAATTTTATCCAGTCCGAAGATCTCGTAGTAAAGGAAATTGTTACGTCAGCAATCGAACCCTTAAAAGAACGATTATTATCACTTTCGGTACCTATATGAAAGGGTAAATTGTTACTTACCGCAGGAACGGTTGCAACATTGCCGTTAATTATCCCTGTCCGGTCAATACCATCAAGGTACATTTTGCAATTACTATTGTTTGTCCTATCAATAACCACACAGATGTAATGCCATGATGTCGTATCTTGTATATTGAGATTGCCTGCAATTTCGAACGAACTATCATCACCCCATGCAGCACCATCCATTGCAAGATAAAACCGGGGCTGGTCATCTTTGTCGATTGCTAAAAGATATCCATACGATGAAGATGGAAGATCACCATTTGTTTTTGAAACCAGCGCCTGGGGCTGAAGCGTTTGAAATGAACCTCGTTTTATCCATACTCCAATGAAGATGTCATGACTGCCGGGGTCAAGAACATTACCCATATCCACATAGTCACTGTCCGGTTTTTCGATTCTTTGACACGGACCAATAAACGAGGTCTCGCAGTTGGGAAGGCCTCCTATAAAGGTCCCTGAGTAGTTGTTTCCTGAAACATCAGTAGCAGAATGACCCGTTTTTTCATTCAGATGCCAGACTCCGACGTAGCCCAGGGAAGTATCGAAAACCTGTGATGAATTTGTTTGCAATGGTGCAGCATCATTACCCCAGAACATGTAAATCGATTGTGTGCTGTCATTGCCATAAATTGTATCAACTTTTACCCAGATTTCAGCTCGTTTATTTTCTTTGTCCCAGTACTCGGTTTCAAAAGGAAAGAATTTGTTTTCCTTGCCGGTGAAACGCAGATCACTGCCGCTACTATTTGCCTGAGAGAAATCGAAATTATCCTGAGTTAAACGAAGCAGTAGCGGAAAACCAGTTACATTTCCGGTAATATCTGCACCGGTAGCGGTGGTGTTAAGTTTGTATCGGTGACCAAAACGCCATTGTGATGGAATTAAAAGTGATTCGGTGCTTTCTGATCTGGTAACGACCCCTGAAACAATCTGAGGGGAACCAGTTGAATCATCACTGACAAGATGCAATTCGAAGTGTCCTTCAGGCAAATCATTGAAAACAAATGAGCCATCTTCATTTACTTGTGTATACCTGTCAAGCCCCTGAATCTGGACAAATCGTACTGTTTGCGATTCCGATGTTAAACTGTTAAAGGAACCTCTGATCTTTGCATAGGGTTTCACGCACATTGTCCCAATATCTGAAGAGCTATCCTGTTCAGTAATGGATGTTGTTGTCATTGCAGCAACAGACACTTTATTGTTTGCCTCAATTGTATAGGCACCAGGATACAAACCATTGAGAGAAAAACGTCCATTTATATCGGTTGTTGTTGCAAACAGGTTATTATTGTCATGACCTGAAAGCGGGTTTTTCAAATAGTTCTCAGGACAGATCCTGATAGAAACCTCTTTTGCCGGTGAACCATCAAGATAGACAACACAACCGATAATTTTACCGTTACCCTGCTGGCTTGACCCCCCGGCAAGTGGTTGATTTGTGCAAAAACAATAGAGGGCAACAAGGCATGTCACTATAAAAAGGAGTGATTTATTCATTGTGTGACACCTTGCCTGACTGAGGGACACTCATTGGGAAAAGGTGTACATTCACATTGTAAACCTGGTCCGCATTTTTGTCATCATCAACTATCCGCACGATTCTGCTGATAAACTCCTGCATCTCCTGCTTTATCAGACGAAATCCATCTTTTGAAATTCCTACCGTCAAGCTTTGAATGTCTCGTTCGGAAGTGGGAAATTCTTCAATAGCTTTGTGTGCACGTTCAGCCATGAATCGGTTGATATTACGGATACCCATAGAGCATACTTCAGATCCGCTGGTTATTGCCGGTTCGGTCTGTATATACCGTCCACCCTCTTTTTTAAGAAAACCGTTCTGAAGCAGAAATTCGACACTCTCACGCGCGTCACTCTTTCTGATTGGTGGAACGGTCGATTTTGCAAGCAGTTCATAATCATCATTCCAGTCGATTATACATGCAATTTCACGGATAATAATATTGTACCATTTTGAATAGTATTCGTAGTAATCAGTGGATATCACCGCCTGTTTAACTTTACGTTTCATTCCCCGCATCTGTATAAGCAGCTGCTGTTTTTCTGTACTGTTTTTACTCTGGTTGAAATTTACAAGAGTAGTGAAATACCGGGCATCATTTTCGTTAAGGGCAAGACCCTTGATAAATGAGTCCATCATTTTTGAGGTCAGCTTACGTTTGCCATTGATGATCTCTATGAAATGAGAGGGTGAGGTAAGGCCTGCTTTTCTGCAGAAAAAACGGTAGGAAAAACGAGGAAACCGATTTTTCTGGTCGGCATAATAGTCCCGCAGGTAGATTCGGAAATCATCGTAAAATTCTATCCTCTGCATCATAGGGGATAATATATCTAAATATAGAAGAGGAAATTGAGAAATTCAGTATGGTTTTAAAATAACTGTACTGAAAAATAGTACTATTTTTTCCTGAATCAGTAAAAAATAAACTGTATGGATATTTTTCATATCTAAAAAATAGTACAATAGTTCAATTCTCAAAAGGGGAGAGGGGCTTGCGTTGTAGCAACGCACCCTCCCCCGCAAAAAGCCAAATGCCATTGATCGCATTATTTCACAATTCTGCATCACTGGCATTCGTCTTTTTGACTCCCCACCCGATACGAAAGGTTTGGCGCGATGCATTCCTCCTGTCGTCGGAATGCGCGTTCGAACCTCTCGCCTGCCCTCTGTAGTTTTAACGAAGGGGGGTAGCGCTCTCTTTTATGGATTATTTTTTTTTGGTTGTTTAGTGCAATAGTTCTATGATTTTTATAGGATAGCCTGAAAATTTCGTAGTCCATTACATGATTTTCATGACCTCAGTGTAACCCATTTTTCCTGATCTGGCCATCCGGCGGTCCCCAATGTCATTGCCTTAAGCTTTCTTCGCGATATTTGTTGGTTTCGAGAGCCTCAACCAACGGTGGCTGAGGCTCTCGAAGGCACCTTCAGAGGATGTGCTGTTTGTTTGTTGAGGCTTTTAAAACATAAAAATTGCCGAATCTTGCTCAATTTCAACGTTATTCTTCTCAAAAAACAGTTTTTTGCCTATGTTTTTCCCCAGATAGTGTTCAAAAAAGCGTTTTGAACTGTTCTTACACTGAAAATCCTGTTAAAAAGTGTTTTCAACCATAAATACATTTTCTGAAGGTCCAGGCCAGAGCAAGACCTGCAAGCTGCAGAGTAGTCTCACACGAAAGTGAATACCCTTTTAAAAAAAAGTTGCATTCTGTCCGTTTTCCCCACCTCTTTTTTAACAATAACAATAAACAAGCAGTGTTTACAATTGTATAAAAATCGAAATAAAATAAATGAAATGTCCAACGTAATCGACGAAGAATATGAAATTAAAAGGATTATTAAAGTTGAAGAATTTGAAGATGAGGGAATAGGTTTTTTTCTTGATACTGTTTATGATGGTGTACTTTATTTACATAGCCAATATCTTTATGATTTTGATATAGAAGGATATTTTAAACTTACCTTCCGCGCATCTCACATGTAAAAATGTTGAATTTCTACATGTGTATTTTGAAACTAACCGCTTGCAAAAAATTTGCTTGATTTAATATTCAACAATTCGAGAACAAGTTTTTGTTTTATTTATGTTATTTTTGTTTCAATTGAATTGTACTTCGCCAACCTCCCCAGTTGATTCAAGAATATATGGGTCATGGAATTGGGCGAATACAACCGGTGGCGAAGCTGGTGTTACATTTTTACCACCTCTGTCAAATCCGCTGCCGTAGCTGCTGTCTGTTCAGTATTTGTGTAGTAATATTTAATCAATAAATTACACTGAATTAAATATGATCCTCCTTCTAAATTACCACTATCTAAATAATGTATGTGAGATGATTCACTTATTTAAGAAGCCCTGCCCTCTTCCTGCCTGATCAGGATTCATGAAGCAGTCGGAAAAATTGGGCTGGAAATATGAAAAATGTACATATCCTGAAAAAAGTGTTGACGTCTCTGTTTTTTTTATGTAACTTATTAATGACCGACCGACCAGTCATAAAAAGGATACGTTATGGCACCGAGAAGTGCAGAACAGTTCGAAAAGATGCGGAATGTCAGCAAAACGAAAATCGCAGAATCAGCAATGCGTCTTTTTGCTCAGAAAGGATATGCTGATACCTCGATTGAAGCGATCGCTACGGCATCGGGGGTCGCCAAAGGGCTGATATATAACTACTTTGATAACAAGGAAGAGCTGCTTAATTATGTTTTTGAAAGTGCGTTCGAACATGTTGAGGAGCAGTTTGGTTCACTGGTGCAATCAAAAAGTCCACATGAAATGGTCGAATTGTTCATTAATGGCATGTTTGATTTTGTAAAAGCGCACACCGATTTCTGGCGGTTGCAGTCGAATATTATGATGCAGCCTTCAGTGCCTCAGAGGTGCAAAGACCTGGTCATGGAAAAACTGCGTGGGTATATAGCAATGTTCGAAGGAATTTTTTCAGCTGTCGGTATAGAGAATGCTCTTGGTGAAGCGTGGTTTCTGGCAGCTTCGATAGATGGAGTGCTTTTGTATTATCTGCTTGATCAGGAGGATTGCCCCCTTGATCAGGTACGGATAGCTGTGCTGAAGAGGTACAGACAGTTGATGGAATCGGAAGACAAAGGGAGGAAACAATGATAAGCAGATCAGTACTGATCGGTATGATAGCTGTATGTTCGGTTGCAGCTGCAGATGTCTCCATGGAGGATTCGGTGAGTCAGCTGGTGTATCGTGCAGACATGAAGCGTCGCGGAACATCATCTGAAGGTACCATGACAATGACAGTGGTTCGCCCTGACTGGAAGAGAACCGTGTCGATGAAAGCCTGGTCACTGGGGCTGGATTACAATCTGATCGTAATAACCGAACCGGCAAAGGAAAAGGGGCAGTCGTTTCTCAAGAGGAAAAACGAAATGTGGAACTATGTCCCGTCGATAGATCGTATTGTAAAGCTGCCCTCCAGCATGATGGGGCAGTCGTGGATGGGGTCCGATTTTACTAACGATGATTTGCTGAAAGAGTCATCACTCAGCAGCGATTATACGCATAAACTCCTGGGTGACGAGGAGACCGGTGGTCATCAGTGCCGCAAAATAGAGGCGATTCCAAAGGAGAATGCTGCGGTGGTCTGGGGAAAAATTCTTCTGTGGATAACAAAGGATGATGAAAATATCATACGCTCGGAACGATACGATGAAGACGGCGATCTTATGAGTGTTGAAACTGCGGGTAATATACGGAAAGTTGACGATCGCGTTATTCCTACACGAATGGAAATGGTACCTGCTGATAAACCGGGAAACCGTACAATTCTCGAGATCGGGGAGATGAAATTTAATCGTCCTGTTAACGAGTCGTACTTTTCTCAGCAGAATCTGCGTAAAGTAAGATAATCTTGCTAATACGCGGCATTTCGCGGATATATCCTTGAAAGGGGAGCATGTGAGACTTCTTCTGAATATGGCATGGCGGAATATCTGGCGCAACCGACGTCGAACTCTTCTCACCATGGCATCGATAATCCTGGCGATATTGCTGTCGGTGGTGATGCGATCGATGCAGCTTGGCAGTTATAAGAAGATGATCGATGATGTAGTCGGAACCTATACAGGGCATCTGCAGGTTCATAAAAAAGGATACTGGGATGACAAGTCGATTGATAATACCTTTTCTGCACCAGATTCACTGCTTTCATCGTTTTCTGAACTTGCGGGAGTGCGATCGGTGATTCCCCGGTTTGAAACCTTTGCACTTGCAGCAGGAAAGGAACATTCACGGGGATCATTTGTGGTAGGAATTTCTCCGGAAAGGGAGAATGAGCTAAGTAAATTGCGGGATCGTGTATCTAAAGGATCGTATCTTGGTGCTGGCGATGATGGTGTGCTCATCGCTTCAGGGCTTGCAAAATATCTTAAACTCGATGTTGGTGATTCCCTTGTCCTTATCGGTCAGGGGTATCACGGAGTCAATGCTGCAGGAACATTTCCGATAAAAGGGATTGTCACGTTTGCATCTCCGGAATTGAACCGCAGTTTCGTGTATTTTGACCTTCCTGCAGCACAGCAGCTTTTTTCAGCAGTTAAACGTCTTACATCGGTAGTAATTGAACCGGTCGAGTCGAAATTAACCGATGCAGTTGCTGCAACTGTCAGCAATAATATTGGTACCGATGCGTATGAAGTGCTTACCTGGCGGGAGATGCTGCCCGAGCTGGTGCAGCAGATCGGCGGGGACAATGCCGGCGGGCTTATCATGCTGGGAATACTTTACCTTGTTGTGGGATTTGGTATTTTAGGAACGGTACTGATGATGACTACTGAAAGGATCAGAGAATTCGGGGTTGTGAATGCTCTTGGGATGTCAAACGGAAATCTTTCGGTTATGGTTGTCGTAGAGATGATTGTGCTGTCACTCCTGGCTGCGGCAGCAGGGTCATGTATAGCACTGCCGATTGTACTTTACTTTTCAAATCATCCGATAAAAATGACCGGGGAAGCTGCTTCTGCAATGATTAACTTTGGTGTGGAACCGGTATTGCCGATGCTTCTTGACCCGAAAATATTTATGGCACAGGTTGTTATTGTATTCATAATAACGATGGTTACCGTTTTGTATCCGTTACTTCTGTTAAGGAAATTAAATCCTGTTGCAGCAATGCGCAGGTAATGGAGACTATATGCTTTTAACACTCAGCTGGAAAAATATATGGAGAAATCCAATGCGCAGTGGTGTTGTGATTGCCTCGATTGCGCTTGGGCTGTTCTGTGGCGTTTTTTCTTCAGCATTTATGAACGGAATGGGCAGGCAGACAATTGAAAGTGCTATTGCAGTAGAGTTGGGAAATCTTCAGCTGCATGAGCCTGCGTTTATTGATGAATCGCTGCCAGAATATATGATTCCCGATGGAACCAGACTGGCAACGGAACTTTCCGGAAGAGCGGGAGTAAAAGCTGTCGCGGCAAGAACCCGGATTACAGCAATGGTCGCATCTGCCAAAACCGGTTCCGGCGCAGTTGTTAAGGGTGTAATACCGGATGATGAACGTGCGATAAGTACTCTTCCGGAAGCAGTTGTCGACGGTACCTGGTTTGAGGGGAAAGGTAAGAACACTATTGTCATTGGAAAAAAACTTGCAGAGAAATTGGATGTAAAGATCAAATCCAGAATTGTACTGACCTTTCAGGACATTCACGGAGAGCTTACCGGCGCAGCTTTCAAAGTTGTTGGAATTTTCAAAACGAACAATTCAACATTTGATGAGAATACTGTTTTTGTTAAGCGAAACGAACTATCACCGTTGATAGGCGCCGATGGAATAGCAGTGCATGAAGTGACACTGTTGCTTGATAACTATAGCTCCACTGACAGTGTGACAACATCCCTGAAAAAGGAGCTTCCTGAACTCTCGGTACAATCATGGAAAGAGCTGCAGCCGGAGGTCGGTATGATGGAAAATCTGATGAAACAGATGTTGTACCTTTTTGTTGTAGTAATCCTGGTCGCGCTGTCTTTTGGTATTGTCAATACAATGCTGATGGCGGTGCTGGATCGAAAGCGGGAGTTTGGTATGCTTATGGCAGTGGGTATGAGCAGAAGACGGATATTTTTAATGGTAATGATCGAAACAGTACTGATGGCTTTAACTGGTGGATGTATTGGTATGATAGCCGGAGCTGTTACGATTGGTATAACTTCAAATACCGGGATAGATCTTTCGTCAATAGGTCAGGGGCTTGCGGCGATGGGGTATAATACGATGGTACATCCCTTTATCGAGACATCATTTTTTGTCGGTCTTGGTTTTATGGTAGTAATGACAGGCATACTTGCCTCACTGTATCCCGCAATGAAAGCACTCAGTCTTAATCCAGCTGATGCTGTGCGGAGTGAGTGAGGTATGAAGTTGGATAGAATGCGAACAACTGAAAAGAAAACTTATGAGACAATTACAAGTTTTTACATTTTCTGCGCCCCCTATCCCAACCTTCCCCCATTAGCAGGGGACCACGAAGTAGCAGCGAAGCTAACGAGCCGACTTGTACTGAGCGAAGTCGAAGTAAGGCGGATGGGGGTCCGTGAAAAATGCAAAGAATGCTATGTTACCGAAGTGTTTAATGATGATAAAAAATAGTATTCAATTGGGTTTTACCAGTAAATCTGTTCTTTAGACAGGGGTTACAATGAGTATAATTGAATTGACCGGTGTTACTAAGACGTTCAATGCAGGCAATGTACCTGTCAATGCTGTTCGCGGAATTGATTGTACAATCGATGAAGGAGAGTTTGTGGCGATAGTCGGTCCTTCTGGATCAGGAAAAACGACACTGCTCAACATGATCGGAGGGCTCGATGTTCCGACATCGGGTAAAATTGTAATAGCCGGTACCGATATTACCCGAATGAAAAGGGGAGAGCTAACCCGGTTCCGTCTTAACAATATCGGATTTGTGTTTCAGGCCTATAATCTTATTCCGGTTTTAAGCGCCTATGAAAATACCGGATTCATTATGGAATTGCAAGGTGTAGCGGACAAAAAACGGGATAGTCGAACACGCGAACTGCTTTCCCAGGTAGGGCTTGGCGATCGTATGCAAAGCAGACCATCACAACTCTCGGGTGGTCAACAGCAACGTGTTGCGGTAGCACGTGCACTGGCTCCCCGACCACGATTCATACTTGCGGATGAGCCAACTGCAAATCTCGACTCGAAATCAACCGAGACCCTTCTGGATATAATGGCGCAACTGAATCGTGAAGAAAATACCACGTTCGTTTTTTCAACCCACGATCAGCGTGTGGTGAAAAAGGCTCGAAGGGTTATAACTATAGAGGATGGAATGATTACATCTGATCTCAGGGTAACCAGTGCTGTTGCTGTTTGACGTGCTACTGCAAAGGCAGGCTGATATGTTACGAAAAAGTCAATTTCGGGTAGTTGCTTTCCGGGCAATCCTGATAGCGGTGTTTTTCTGTGAAGATGCAGCATCAGAGTTACCGAATTGGCTCGCACTGAAGGGGTATATTGATTACAGTCAGCAGATACTGGTTTCACCGCAAAACTGGACTGCAGGATCGATCCTTCAGAACCGGCTTGAGGGGACACTGTATCCTGCAGATGTGGTAACGGTTGCAGCTGCCTTGCGCACCAGAATGTTGTACGGCGGTCTTTATGCACAACTGTTTCCATTGGGCTACAAAAAAACAATTGATAATGATCCGGGCTGGGCTGATCTGTCAGTGAATATGTGGGATAACCGTTCAGCGGTTTTTACTTCAATGTTTGATCGCCTTTATGTCGATTATTCAAAAAATGATTGGCAGATACGGCTTGGCCGTCACCGGATAAACTGGGGTAAGGATCTCATCTGGAATCCCAACGATATTTTCAATGCGCAATCATTTCTTGATGTTTCATATCGTGAAGGTCCTGGAACTGATGGGCTTCTGGTGCGGCGATATCTTGGTCCTGTTGCTCAGGTTGAGGCTGCTGTTGCAGGTGCTCGTGATGCTGACAGTATCACAGCTGCTGCATGCGGTCAGATTAATGTCAAGGGATTTGATATTCAATTACTTGGCGGATGGATGCGACACGATATTGTTATTGGTACCGGATTTTCAGGCCAGATTGCAGATGTCGCGTTGCGGGGCGAGGGTACGCTTTTTTGTCCGGATTCAATGAATAACAGCGCTCAGTTTGTTGGTTGTCTATCAGTGGAGTATCTTTTACCGAGAGAGGTCAGGTTATTACTCTCAACTCTCTATAACAGTAAAGGGAAAAAAAGTCCGGCGGATGGTTTCAGTTCACTGTTCAATGAACGGATTACCGCAAAAACACTTTCTCCTGCGATGTTTCAGCTGATGGCACAGGTCTCCTGGCAGGCAACACCACTTTTTTCGATCGAGTGTACTTCACTAATAAACCCGGCAGACTGGTCTGCCCTTCTGATGCCGCGTGCCACCTATTCTCTCAATGATAATCTGGAAATGTCTCTTCAGGCACAGATTCAAGCTGGCGGGAAAGACGATCAGTTCGGTGGGAAAGAGCATGTGGTGTTCTGGGGTGTTCAGTGGTGTTTTTGAAAGTGCCTGGAAGTTCCTTCCTGCAGTTGCAGAATCAGCACAAGCGGTATTATTTTCAGAAACGATCATAATTGCAGGTGAACATGCAGCATAAGCCGTATGTCCACCTGATAACAACTTATTTCACTATCTTAAATACCTGTCTGTGTTCCTTATCCTTTACAACAAAAAGATAAAATCCTTTAGGCGTATTTGTCAGCATTACCGGATTGGATTTTGTCTCATCCATAAGAATACGTCCATTTACATTCATTAGCATCACTCTCGTATTTGACGATAGTGCTGTCCAGTAAATCCTGTCTTTTACCCGATTAAAAGTGACTGCGCTCTTTTTATAATCATAATGTTTCACAGCAAGTGAACCATTTTTCTTTACAAGGTTTACATTGTCAATGTAAACAGGTAAAAGAGATGCACCACAACAGAACTGTACTACTCCGTCTGCAGTGCTCGAATCCGGTGTCATCACTATAGTGAATTTTGTTTTCTCAGCTGATAATATGACTTCGTCTCCCCCCTGGTAATGATAGGTAGTAGCTGTTGATAAACCAGCAAATAATTTACGTTCGCCGCTTGACCATGCGTCAAAAGTCAGAACTACAGTCACTCCGGAATCCAGTTTTATCCCTGCCTGTGAAACCTGAATTTTCCAGTTGACCGTATCAGCTTTGGTAATAGTTACATTAGCTTGTTGATTTGTGAATGTTACTTTGCCGGCGTTGGTTACATTATCAACCCAGGAGTTCCATTCTGAAGGATCTGAAAAATCACCGCTTCTTACCATATTGGTTCCCGCACCGGGAACGAAAATCGCTGTTAATGAGATATTCTGGTTAAGTGTAAGTGATAATGGATTTTCCGTCGAAGCAGACCCATCACTCCAGGATTTAAACTCCCAACCTGTTGTCGGTATTGCTGTAAAAAGTACTGAAGTACCCTTTTTTACCCGGTTAGCTTTGGGTGCAGTTGTAACTGAACCGCTCCCTTCTGTAAAAATATACATAGTAACAGAATCAGTACTCTGTCCGGAAGGTCTTGCCAGTAATCGGTCCCGCAGCCATTTTCCTGATGATGTGAGACTTGAATCTGACCAGCCGCCTGCAGTCGAAGCACCTGGTTTCAATACCGAACAGGCTTCAGGGATACTTGAAAGAGACCAGTTAGCCCATGATAAACCTCTGGAATCAGCCCAGTCAAGCCATGTGTCAGCTTCTTTCAGGTAAAGAGTTGTATCTGTGTGTACATTTAAAGTATTGATTGTACCAAATTCTGTAATAAACAATGCCGCTCCTTTGCTCATTGCTGTTTCGGCATTTGAACGTACTGAAGCACCATGTGATCCGGAATAAAAATGCAGCGTATATGCAACATTGGGATCATTTAATGGTTTACTTGCAAAAGATGCCGGATCCGATGACCAGTTAGGAGTTCCTACAACAATAAGATTCGAACTGGACTGCCTGATAACAGGAATAATTGAATCAGCGTACGACCGGATATCATCCCAGGTATCAGCACCGCTGCTATCAGACCCATTTTCATTATCAGGTTCATTCCAAATTTCCCAAATGACATTTGGTGTATTTTTATATGTCTGTGCCATTTCGGAAAAGAACTCTTTTGCCTGGGGAATGTGAAGGTTTGCGTTGTGATCATGCCAGTCAACAAGAACGTAAATACCATTTTTAATAGCGGCATCAGTAACTGCTTTTGCATACGACAATTGTTGGGCAGGTTTTACAAGATAACCATTAGGATTTTCAACTGCAATTGCAGCTCTGATGAGCGTGGCATTCCAGCTTGATGCCACACTACTGACAACTGCATCATTGTAAAATTTTTCACCCCCCCAGATTGACCAGTAAAAACTCAGGCCTGCTGCCTGTACCGGATTTCCGTGGGTTCCCACAATTTTTGATCCCATTCTTTTCAATGCGCCATTTTTTAAGACAAAACTGCTAGACGGTGCAGCTTCTGAAGAGATGGTTATATCGCCATTGTCGGGAGTTACATCAAACATTATATACTTCGTTGAGCCAACAGTTACTATAGAAGACGGAACCGGTGATCCATTTTGAATAACAGATGCAGAATTCCATCCGCTGGGTAACACTCTTCGTACTGTCAAAGGGAAATTATAGATCGAATCGGCGAGATTGTCGGTCACTTTTATGGAGATACTTTTTTCCTGCGTAGAGATTTCCTGTATTGTAGCTGCATTTCTCTCTTTTATATAACGGACAACATTGCTGAAACTGGAAACCCAGAACTTGTTTTTGTTATCATTAAGGTAAGTAAAATTTGAATCAAGTGCAGATGATGCAATCGGGGAATATCCCCCATCATTATCAATTCCGTGAACAAGAAATACACACCATCCTTTTGCACTGGCGGCTTCATTAACTTTGGAATTGAGATTAAGGCCGGATTTTATCGATGTCTCGCTTCCAACTGCTATTGAACTGATATTATAAAAATCAGGAGATTTTGATTCTATCTGACCCTGGCAACATCTTCCTGCAATGTAAAATCTGGAAACAAGTGACTCTGTGCCGGCAATACAGTATGGATAAGCAATCGTAATACATTTGTTATCGGGTATCTGTTTCTCAATCTCCTCTTTTGAATTTTTTAATTCATCCTCTTCAGTAGCTATTCCCTTTATGGTTGTGGGGTGAGTTACTGTATGACTTCCGATTTCATGTCCATTGGCAGCAAGTTTCCTGAGATCGATCCAGCTGGGGTTTGTGTTGATAATTGGGTAAAATGTAGCTTTTAAGTCATTTTTATCCAGAAGTGGCACAGCGACAGGAATCTGTTTTGGACATAAGTCATCAAATGTGTAGGTCACAGCTGCATCACTGAATCCCTGCCATGTACCTATCTCATATTGAGAAGATTGGGAGTAATTCTTGTGGGTTGCCAGGCAGATAAATAGAGTAGTTATTATCATCCCTTTTTTCATTTTAAAACCTTTCATTATAGTTCAAGATATATCGATTCGGATCGACTCCGGAACAAACCATCTATTCTCAGTACTGTTCGCATCTTAAACTAAAAATTCACGCTTTATAAAACTGCTCAGTTTTATTAACATTTTTATATATGGCTTCAATTTGAACAGAAATGAACATTTTAGTAATTTTTGGAAAGAAACAGTGGTAAAAATGTTAATTAGTATCTGTTCAAAATGTCTTTCTGTATTACCCTTCGACAAGCTCAGGGTGAGCGAACCTTGCGATATTTGCATAAAAAGACCGCTCGTGCTGAGCCAGGTCGAAGTATGTGCGGTCTTTTTCAGGTATTTTGAACAAAAACTAATTAAAGAAGTGCCGAAGATGGCTAATTCAGCTATCGCTTGAATCAGAAGTGGAAGATCTGTATTGCCGTGGGGAAATTCCTTCAGTTTCTTTAAATATGCGGTTGAAATGGGTTACATTATTATATCCGACTTTAAGAGCTATATGGACAATGTTTCTGTCAGTTTCCAGAAGGAGCCGTTTTGCCTCAGCAAGCCGGATCGCATTGAGGTACTGTTTGTAGCTGCAATTTTTCTTTTCACGCAAAATTTGAGAAATTTTTGCCGGAAGTATGCCAACCTCTTTAGCCACCTGATTTACGGTAAGCAGAGGATTTTTGTACTCTTTTGATATATACGTAACTATCCGGTTCAGACATTCATCTGAATCATTATTCATAATAAGTGGTTCGTAAGAGATAATCACCTCTTTTTTATCATCACTCTTAGGCTTTTTTTTAAAAAAATGGAAAATAAGGCATAACAGCAACCACACAACACCTGCACCAGATGCCCAGAGTGCTCTTTTTACCATACTTTTGTGAAAACTTACCTTGTGTATAGTAAGTGAATATGGTTTATTTAAATCGAAAGAATATCCATTTTCAATTAT
>JBNKZD010000307.1:0-21491 GCA_050301235.1 Chitinispirillaceae bacterium
AACATTTAAATAATGAAATAAAAATGGTGCAAATTTAAATCTCATAACAGCAAAAAGCCAAAATGCCTGCCGCAGGCGCAACACAGGCACTTCGGCTGTTTTGCGCGACGTTATGCGAAATAAAAAATGACATTTTATACATATAGGCGGCGCTCCATAAGAAATAATTAGAGTTTAAAAGACAAGAAGAATAATAAAAAATAAAGAGCCGCGCCGCTTAGAATTTTGAAAATAATTTACACTATGGTAGGTCATTTTTTAAATCGCATAACAGTCCGAATTTCGCATGCGTGAGGAGTTTTTTATATTACATTATGGATCAAAAATCTGGTACATATAGTTCACGCACGCAAAATTCGGAGGGGACGTTTGGCGAGCTAATTTGTATTTATTACACAATAACGAAAAATACAATCTGATTTGGGGGATTGGAAGGATCTTTTTTCTTGAGATTTTGAGAAATAAATATTAAGAGCGTCAAGGGAAAAAGTCTTCCCCTCGCTTCGACCTGGCTCGTTTCATCCCGAGCGCGGGATCAACGACCGGCCATTGAGCGGAGTCGAAAATGCCGCTACCCCCTCAATGTAGAACAGGCTTTTGGTGGTGGTTTGAAGTGTTTACACTTTTAGTTGCAGTTGTCAGAAAAGAACTCTTTCACCAGCCTTGTCTGTTCAGATTCATATATTTTACAAAATCTGCAGCGTATCCTTTTAGCATAGTTTTTGTATAACTGTACTTCTCTCTATCAAGATTGCACATGTACCCCAGACCGATTTTCTCAAAAATTTCCCTGATCCGGGGCTCTTCAGAAAGATCACTGTTTACATAGGTACTTAGTCTATTGAGTTTGAGAAACTCTTTTTCGAGTTTTCCTGCATTGAGTTCCCTGTCCAGTTTATCCCCTTCAGGGGTGCCTGTATTGGTAATGAACAGAAATGTCTTTATCAATACAACACCTTCTACAACTTCGACAACAAAATACCCGATTTTACTATCGTGAAACATGGCTGGTATGAGCAGCGTCTGCTTATATTTTATCACCGTTTCAAACGTTTCTAACGAAATGTTGAGAATCAACTCCATTTCACCATGATATATGCAGTTCAGACGTTCCTGCATACGTATCAAAGCATGGGATTGAATGAATGCTTCGAGTGGTAATGCAGCGAATGGTGAGTCACTTACCAATTTACCTGAAGGTATGGTTATCCATAAAAAACCCTTTCTTGGGACGGGGCCACCGACTTTGTATGCCGGTCTCGGTTTACCAGACACTACAAAGTTCCTTTCCACTGCTTTTATCCGGTAACATATCACTGAAAACGACATCTTGAAAATCAGCCCAGATCCTTCAGTATGCCAATCCATCTTGAAATAAAACATGGATTGATTTGCTCGGCTGAAAATAGATCCGATTGTTGTCAATACATCATCTAACACCATAAGTGGAAGTGAATTACGTTTTAAAAAATTATCTACAAATAGATTAAGTTTATTCTTAAAAAGTAACTCGGTATCAGAGGAAAGATGGTTAACACTTTTTAGAATCAGTCTCATTTAATCTCGGCAGCAGAGGAATCGCCAGAATCATTCCTGGTATGGATGCCAGAAAACTTACGCCGAAAAACCATCCATAGCCAAGTTTTGCTGCGATGATTCCACTTGGTGTTCCGACAAACACAGCAGTAAGGTTCATAAGTGCCGAACCAATTGCGAAATGTGCTGCTTTGAATTCACCTTTGCAGATACGCATAAGAAAGGTCATCAATACAGATGTTCCCAAACCACCGGCGAACTGATCGAAACCATGAACAATAGCAACAAATGAGAGGTTGGTTGTACCTATAAATACCGGTGCTGTCGAACCTGTATTTAGTGCAACAAAATGCTGTAAATGAAATGCGAGCCACATGTAGATCAGGTTGGTACCGTTCTGGAGCAGTAAGAACGGCAGGATTGTTGTTTTAAGCGAAAAACGGGAGATCATTATGCCGCCCAGTAATGTTCCCATTATCAAAGATGGCAAACCGACCGCTGCATTAATCCACCCATAATGTGCTTTGATTCCAATATCGACGATAAATGAAGAGGTCATGTTGCTCAGTAGTATCTCGCCAGTGCGCAGGAATATGATAAATGCCAGCAGTAATCCGACACGATCCTGTTCCATAAAGGTAGTAAATGCGCGGGCGTAAAAGGCACTGGAATTTTTCATTACATATGATGCAATCTGTTTTCGCATGGCAGCAGCAGTTACCAGCGATCCAAAAAGAAATATGTTTATCCAGGCTGGAAATCCCAATTGCTTAAAAAAAGGAGAATGTTCCTTGAGTGAAAGATAGAAGGTGGAATTTACTGATGAGTAAAGAGTGGCTACCGCTACGGCTGCAATGACCGTACCAGCAAAAGCTTTTGGGGTTAAAACTGATTTAATCAGAGCAGAAAGCGTATATTGCGAATGTTGACTTCGAGGTAGAAAAATCAGGTGGTACAGGGTGAGCAGTAAAAGAAGGCCACCAGCTGCACCAAATGCATACTGCCACCCCCAGCTTATAGAAGCTCCAACTGATACAATTACCCCACTCCCCATCATGAGTGCGCACCTGTACGCGATAACCCGGTATCCTAAATACTTGCTTTGTCCGCTCTCATCAAGTGATACAATGTAATATCCATCAATTGCGATGTCATGGGTTGCGGCTACTATCGCTCCCGCCATGAAAAGGAGCGCAATGGTGCTGACTCCCCAGGAAAAGGAAACCAATGTTGCACACAGAAAAAATGATAATGCCAGTATGCCCTGTGTTACAATGAGCCACCACCGTTTTGTAAGGAACCGATCAATATGGGGAGCCCAGAAAAATTTCAGTATCCAGGGAAGGCTGAAAAAAGAGGTCAGGCCAATTGATTCAAGGCTGACATTCATGGTTCGGAAATAAAAGGAGGAGACGGTTCTTATAATAGAATAGGGAAACCCTTCTGCGAAGTAGGTGGTAAAACACCAGAGCAGGGGATGAGAAAGGAGTCGATTGTCACTATTTTTTTTCAAAATCGTTTTCCTGCGCTGTCTATGAAAGAAATATACAAACTTAGTATTTTGTATCTGACATTTCAAGAAATTCCTTCAATCTTCTTAATTTGAAAATGTGCAGGTACTACAAATTACTCAGTATAAATCAATATACCACATTATTCCGTTAATAGATTTAATGGATTTTTGTCGAATTCGCGCAATTTACACAGATATTGCCTGCTCTGCAAGAGGATACAACAAGTTTTTACAATTACATCAATAAAATATCTGATTTCAGGCATTGAGCTTGCTTCATAGCTAATACAATCTGTTTTAATTTTCGTACAATACAACAGAAAAGGACCTGCCATGCACGCACTACAAGAGCAACTCTGGATACTTAAGAGCGTAAGCCAGGTTAAAGATACACTGATGGATGCAGAAACCGTTGCCATAGCGGGGCACCGAAACCCTGATGGTGATTCTATCGGATCGATGCTTGCACTTGGAGCAGGTCTTGAATGGCTGGGGAAGAAAGTATATATGCTTTGTGAAGATCATGTTCCCGAGAAGTATCTATGTCTTTATGGTGCTTCACGAATTGTCAAACGGTGTCCACCAAGGGTTGATTGTGCTGTTGCTGTTGATTGCGGTTCACGGGAGATGCTGGGATGCTCATATTCCATCTTTCAGAATGCATCATCAACTATAGAAATTGATCATCACAAATGCAGGGTTTCCTTTGCGGAACAATCTCTTGTCAATACAGCAGTGGCATCAGCCGGAGAACTGGTGTATGAATTGCTAGATAGTCTCGGAGTGCCGATTACAGAACACATAGCGCGTAGTATTCTGACATCGATAATTGTAGAGACCAATTCATTCCGTTTGCCATCAATGTATCCCGGAACGTTTGAAATTTGTGCGGAACTGCTTAGAACCGGAGTAGATATGCGGGAGCTCAGTGAGTCGGTATACTGGAAAACGTCTCGTGCAACAGCTGCACTCACAGGCATTACACTGTCCAGATCTACATTTGAATCAGGTGGTGCGCTTGTCTGGGCTGAACTCAGGCGTAAAGATTTTGAAAAGACCGGATCAACAGAAGCGGATGCGGATCCGGTACCGGAAAAATTGCAGGCGATTCAGGGGGTCAGGATAGCTATTCTGTTTAGAGAGACAAAGAATAAAAAGTGGCGCATCAGTTTCAGGTCTAAAAATGGATTGAATGTTGCTCATCTTGCCGAAACGTTTGGTGGTGGCGGGCATTTAAATGCTGCCGGTTGTGTAGTGGCAAGAAACCAGAAATTAAAAAAGTATATCCTTTTGTGTGCAAACCGACTTCTGGGAGCAATGGAGTATGATAAAAAACGTGAGCTGTACAGAAAAAACGAGCATGCCAGTTATGAGCTATTTAACAAAAGAATACTTACATCGGGAGAACTATCACACATTATGCTGAATGATACTGTTGTACTACAATTGAATATGGCTGAGAATCATTGTTAAACAAAAAGGGGGACAGCAATGGCCTGGACTGGTCTTGAAACATTTGATACTGCGGTGCAGAAAGCTGACATCTGGCTTAAAGAAATAATGATAGATCTGAACGTTGACAGTAGAAGAATTGCTTACGCGGCGCTTCGGGCAGTACTTCACACATTGAGAGATAGACTTACTGTTGATGAAGCGGTAGATCTTGGAGCACAGCTGCCATTGTTGATCAAAGGTGTCTACTATGAAGAATGGGACCCGTCACGAACACCGATTAAAGACCGTCATCTTGACGATTTCCTATCCAGAATGAACAGTAATTATCATGGTGACCCTCAGATTAGTATTAGTCAAATTGCCCGTTCGGTGTTCAAGTTGCTGGAAAAAAAGGTGACTGAAGGGGAAATGGAAGATGTTGAGGGGATGCTTCCGAAAGAGTTTTCTGAACTCTGGAGATGATGTGGAAGCAAAGTGAAAGTAGCCTTCCAAAAATGTTTACTAATGTTGGTTTCCCGGGAACTTTCGCAGAATGTACGGTTCGCCTCTCTCCACTTGTGGAGAAAGGGAGTCATCACTGTTTTTGCCAACTGAACTAAACCTGCATTAAAATGCAGGCCACCCCTCTGCTTTTTTAAAGAAACCTGCGAAGTTCTTTAGTCCCTCTGTCCCCTTGTCCCACGGTCTCCCCGTCTTATCAAAGGGGTGAGGCGACATGCGAATATTGCGTATGCCTTCAGCTCAATCCGCAGCACTTTTTAAATTTTTTACCGCTCCCACATGGGCATGGATCATTTCTTGACTGCTTATTCTCAGTACGTATAAATGGTTTTGACTTTTGAATCTCCCCGTCAACATAATACCATTGATCATCAATTTTTTTAAACACTGCTTTCTCGTGAAGATTCTTTTTAATACCACCTTCAGTAAAATGGGCAGTAAATTCAACCATCCCTTCAGTGTGTTCACCTGTACCCTTTGATGTATCCAGAATCACCAACTGGTGCCACACTGAGTTCTGTGACCAGCTTCTGATAGCTTTTTCGTCGCACTCCTTACGTTTTTCTTCAAGGGTAGTCTGAAGTATAAAATCGACTGCACCTTTAACGTATGCAGTATAGCGACCACGCATGAGTTGTTCGGCTGTGGTAGCCTTGTTTTTAAACGTGATGATAGGTTCGCAACAAAGATCATAGGATTGTTGTGAGCCGCACGGGCAAAGTTCCATAACGTTGTACTCCTTTAGTGAACTCATTGAATGGCTGAAATATGCGATTTATCACCCAAAATGTTCCAAACCAGTTTTAGTAATGTCTGAAAATACTAAACATTGGATTTTGAAACAAGCACCGACTTCAGCTATATTCAGGCTACCTCTTATCAGTATCAGAATTTAAGATAAAAATACAAGGTATGCAAGCAACATGAAATCGATCACAGCGATGAAAACAAGGTTAATTTCCTTGAACAGGGATATGCTTCTATTCATTTCGGTACTTGCTGCAGCCGGGTTTGCCGAGAGCATTTTCAATTCGATTTTTAACAATTTCCTGGATGCATCATTCAAATTAAACAGCTTTTACCGTACCTTTCTTGAACTTCCACGAGAATCCGGGGGGTTACTTATTATCCTGGTTTCAGCACTTCTCTTTTTTATCCCTACACGGCGAATGGCAGCAATATCGTTACTAGTAGGGGCTGTGGGGCTGTTGTTGATGGCCTTTTTTTCGGTCACGTTTCATTGGATGTTTGTCTGGTTATTCATTTTCAGTCTGGGGCAGCATCTGTTTATGCCAATCAATACCAGTATTTCGATGGAACTTGCTAAAGAGGGGGAAACTGGAAAGCGGCTGGGGCAGTTTAATGCAATCCGTAACGTTGCAATAATCACAGGAAGTTTTTTCGTTTTTCTTGGATTCAGGTTCTTTCATTTTAATTTTAAAATTGCATTTACCATTGCTGCATTCAGTTATCTGACCGCAGTAGTTGTATTATATATGATGCATCCTGGAAGCTCCCAGCCGCGATCAAGTCATATAAAATTTCATAAGGAATACAAACTCTACTACTGGCTGGCAATTTTGTTCGGTACTCGAAAGCAGATATTTCTTACCTTTGCTCCCTGGGTGCTTGTGACTGAGTATCATCAGCCGACTGCTGTTATTGCGACATTGCTCACTGTAGCGGGTATTTCCGGCATTGTGTTCCAACCGTTTCTGGGAAAAACCATTGACAGCTATGGCGAAAAACTCGTACTGGCAGCTGAGGCGTTTCTGTTGATCTTTGTCTGTTTTGGGTATGGTTTTTCAAAATCACTGTTTTCTGAACGCATCGCATTCATAATTGCATGTATTTGCTTCGTTGCAGATCAGCTTCTAATGTCGGTTAATATGGCCCGATCGACCTATTTGAAAAAAATAGCTGTTAAAAAGGAGCATATAACCCCAACATTGACTATGGCGGTATCACTCGATCATATTTTTTCAATCTCAATCGCGCTTGCCGGTGGTGTGCTATGGGCGAAATGGGGCTACCAGACAGTCTTTCTTGCGGGGGCCGGAATTGCAGCTGTTAATTTGATCTCAGCGTTTTTTATTAAATTGCCAGGGGATGTGAAAAGTGCGGTTACGTTATCATGAAAAGCATAATATATAGGTTGATTAGAAGGGGCACGTTGCAATGTGCCCTAACAAAAATTTAAAAAATATTAAAAAAACTTGAGTTTATTTTGATAACGTTATTATATTTATAGTACCTCTTATTTCCTACTACGCAAGGGCCCTCCTTGCAACTATATGGGTGAAGCGGAAACGCCGGGATTTATTCTCGGCGTTTCTTTTTTGAATTAAAGAAGAACAAATTATATTCCACTTGCATAAAATTTCACAAGGTAGGTTAAAATGAGTTTCAGAGTAATTGTTGTTATAGAAGTTTTAGCATTACAAAGAATTTAAGGGTGATTCGAAGCCGATTATTGATGATAGCATCCCAGTTATTTTGTTGATAGGTCCTCAAACAGTATCGGTGCAGAAATTATTGCTGCTTCATTACAGTATAAGATTTTTATTTGGAGTCAAGGTTTTACAGTAACGAAAAACGCATACTCTCTAAGCTCCAAACAACTTCCGTTTGAAAATAAAAAAAAATTGCTCCCAGGAGACACAAGTCTGCTCAGATATAATCTGAAGTAAAATTTTCTTTCAGTTAGATAATGCAAAAGGGGACAAACAAATACTGTGAGGGTAATCACTTCCTGGATGATCTTTAAATGGAGAGCAGAACCCGATTCATTTAGCAGTTTTACCCAGCATCAAGCCAGGAATTTCTACCGTACTACTGAATTCCTCAAAATAGCTGCATGCAAGACAATCTTCACAGACAAACTGGAAAGAGATCCCTTCGATATGCCCATCAACAATCCAGCACGGTGATGTATTCTGTGTGGCTTTTCTGAAGCATTCATCACATTTTGTGGCATTTTTGGGATTGTGGTTATTGAAATACTCCCAGCAGGGCGGACGTTTGCGAGCTGCAATTCTTGCTGCCTCTGCTTCTTTTTCCGCCTCTTCTTTCAGGCGTTTCTCTTCTTCCTGCCGTCTGATCAACTCATCAAAAGCATTGAGTGCTTCAGATATATCAGATTCAAACTGGATCATTTTATCTAAATGGACTGTTTTAAGAAGCGTAAAGGTAAAATCGTGGGCACCGGATATGATCATTCTGCCATTAAGCTGCTCAATCTCGGCAAATATTTTAACTATTAAGCCTATTGCACAGGAATAGATGTTTGTTACTTCAGCAATATCGAGAATAAAGTGCTTTTTGCCACTCTTTTTTACCGTATCCCAGACTTTTTCAAGAACCCTGACTCTATCATTGTTTAAAGAGCCAGTGCATTTTATGATTGCGGTTGCTTGAGTGGTGTCGCTGGAGACACTACTGGATTTGTTCATCTGAAGGTAGTAGTCACACTTTTTGCATTTTGCGAGCTGTTGCTTTTGATCGGGATGATAAACATTTTTGATTATCCAGCATTTGATATCTTCCATTTCGGGAGAGTCTGATTCCAGATTATTCCAGACTGGACAATTCTTTCGTAGCTCTTCACTGCAACCCGTAACCTTGAAACATTTCACGATCGATCACTCGCTTTCCACAAATAATCTAATTGTACATGCAGTAACCATTTTTTTCGAGAGTATTTTCAGGCATGAAACAGATAATTCTGGTTATCCTGTTGTATTTGAAAAAGTTACAACCTGCCTGAATCCATGTCAAACAAAAATTATTTCAAATTCACAAAGATATTATTCTGGACGCCTGGGGCGATTTGGTGGGGCCCAGACCTTCATTGCAGCGTTCAACATCTGTGTGCCCTCTCACCTTGTGGTCTTTGGTATCGTAGGAAATGGTGAAACCACTTTTTTTCTGATATCTCCGTCACTTTCCTCCTCCATTGACACATTTTTCATTATCTTTTAAGGGATAAAGTCAGTATAAGCTCTCAAATTGTTTGAAATTTTGATAAAAACCCAACAAACTTATATTTTTGAGGTATGAAAAAAGTACTCATAACAGGATCTTCAGGATTTTTAGGATGGAATTGTTGCCGCGTTGCAGCTTCTATGTATGATGTCACTGGTGTGTATAATTCCCACGAATGTCAGGTGCCGGGAGTATGTTATTTGAAATGTGATATAACTGACATCGATGAGCTTAATCGGCTGTTTGATACTGTTGAACCGGACATAGTGCTTCACACCGCAGCAGTGGCAGCGCCTAACCGTTGTGAGGAGGACCCTGTTTACTCATACAAGGTTAATGTTGAGGCTTCCGTCCGGTGTGCGGAGTTGTGTTCAAGGCACTCTGTAAAGATGGTGTTTACATCGAGTGATCAGGTGTTTAGTGGTAATGAGGCTCCATACAGTGAATCATCACCTGTAGCACCTTTAAACGCATACGGACGGCAGAAAGCTGAAGCGGAGATTGGTATTGCTGAAAAATGTCCTGATGCAGCAATCTGCAGGATGCCTTTAATGTTTGGCGATGCTCCATCTGGGGCAACCAGTTTTATTATCCCCTGGATAGAAGCACTTCGAAAAGGGGCGGAACTCAATCTTTTTACAGATGAAATGCGGACACCTGTTTCTGCAAGAGATGCAGCAAAGGGGTTGTTACTTGCTGCAGAAAAAATGACAGGAGTGATTCATCTTGGTGGGAAAGAACGATTGTCACGATATGAAATGGGTCTTAAACTCGCACAGGCAGCTGGTCTCAATACGGAATTCATTAAAGGGTGTAAACAGAGAGAAATAAAAATGGCAGCAGCCCGGCCACTGGATGTATCGATGGACAGTTCGAAAGCTCATTCGGCAGGATACAATCCAGAGCTGTTCAGTGATGAACTAAAATTACTCGATGTGGTGAAAAATAGATAACCTGTGTTGTCAAGTATCGATTTTGTCTTGATCAAAAGCGACTACCTTATTTCTACCTGATTTCTTGCCGAGATATAATGCCTGATCAGCTTGATTTATACATCCATCGATTCCCGTGTTTTCAGAAAATGAACTCACTCCGAAGGTCATTGTTATTGATAACGTAGTGTCTTTTATGCGTATCGCGGTTTTTTCAATTTTTGACCTCAGTTTCTCCGCTATTATTCGGGCTCCTTCCATGGGTGTGTCCGGAAGGACAACGAGGAATTCTTCGCCACCCCATCGGGAGATAAAATCTTGTTGCCGGAGGGTGTTTTTGAATAATGACGCGATGGAAAGGAGTACCAAATCGCCAGAATCGTGACCATAGGTATCATTAATGTTTTTGAAAAGATCAACATCGCAAATAATAATACAGAAAGGTTTTGCATTTCTTTTTTTTATTGCGATCTGATATTCTATGCAACTAATAATATGTCTGCGATTTGAAAGCTTTGTCAGTGGATCGGTCATTGCAAGCTGTTCAATTCTGGCAAGTGCATCGGTCAATTCTGTTGTCCGTTCCTCAACTTTTTTTTCAAGTGTTCTGTTATACTCCTGCATTTGTTTGTAAAGAGACGCGTTTTCAAGCGAAATGCTGATTTGTGATGATAATAACGTGAGGGTTTCCAGTTTGTTACATGTAAATAATGCCGGCATTAGGCTGTTTTCAAGATAATATATTCCAATGGTCGCATTCTTACTTATAAGGGGACTGCAGAATATCGATTTGGGAGAATACTTTTTTAAATATTCATCTGATATGAACCGGTCTTTGCTGTTTTCATCATTTATTACTATAATCTCACGGGTTCTCCAGACGTAATTGATAATAGATAGTGGAAGGTTTCCATAATCATTTATTGAAATTCCATTCAGCAGTCTGACTTCGTTACTGTCAGCCAAAGCTTCCGCTTCAATTGTGAGTGAACCGTTTTTGTTTAATAATAAGACTCCTTTTTGTGCCCCAGCATTTTCAATCAGTATATTCATAAGATTTATCAGAAGGTCATCGAATAATATCTGCTCGGAAATTGCATGGGATGCTTTTAAAAATGAATGTACATCAAAGGTCTCGGTTTTAATTTCCGGTATTGATGATTTAGTATTGGAAGTATCAAATTTATACTGGGGTGAATACATGGAGAATTGTTGAGTATACTCTTCTTTCAATTTTTTACATTTAATATTCACCCCCCATCGGTTGAATGCGTTGTAGGCATCGTTCATGAATATACTGCCAAATCGCGTTTGTCCCAGACCAAAATAAAATCGGGCTGCCAATTCACTTGCTATGGCTTCATCATTTACAAATAAATGCTTTTTTGCGTAATATATTGCTTTATCATATAGAACGGGTGCTTTTGCATTTTTGCCAGTTATTCGTGCAAGTTCAGCTTCAATACAATAAACCTTATGTAAATTATTTTCCGGGCAGTGGAATGCCCAGCGTCGTAACCGTTTCAGATTTTTACGTAATCTATTTAGGTGAATATGTCGCTGAGATGGAATTTTTGTGCATAATCTTGCCCTGACCAGTGAATCAAAAAAATAAAAGACAGGAAAATTGTAAGATGATTTGACGCCACTTTTGTATTTATCAAAAATTGCAGCACTTCGAAGTGCTTCTGGCATATCATCTGTGAAATATGCAAGAATAATTTTGCATACCGAACTAGATGACAAAACTGAATAATCAGTTTTGGTTATGAAAAAAGGAAACTTTTCATCCTCATCAAACCATTCCCCCTTCAATTTGTTGCCATAGTCACTTTTACCAAGAAGTGTTTTGATCGTTTGCAAGTAAACAGACATGACATTTAAACCATAATTTTGTTTGTATTGGCTAAGCGCAGACTGGTATTCATCGGCTTCTTTCTCTAACATTTCGAGATTTCTACCGCAAAAAAGAGATGAATATGTATAAGAAAATGCAGAATATGACATATAATCAACATCGCCATTATCGAGAGATGCCTGATAGGCATCCAACAGGTTGTTTAAGCATAAGTGAAGGGATTCTTTCCAATGGCGGATGAATGCTCCCCAGTAAAAAAGCAATCTGGCCTTGTATTCTGATCCACCCAGTTTATCTAAAAGCGCAAGAGCGATCTTTCCGAATTTGTAACTCTCGCTGTATTTACCGAATACAGATAAAACTATAGCATATCCGCCATATGCAGTAGTACTAGCATCTGAATTGCCGTATCGATAAGAATATTCTATTCGCTTGAATGTAAGGAGTGCCTGGAGTTCGGGCGTAACAAAATAAGCTGCAGTAGCCATTCTTAGGAAAATGTTCAGTATCGATAAAATAACCGGATCTGTGCATCGCTTGAGGTCCAGGATGTTATTTTGTCGTTTTTCAGTTAAAAACAATTTAATTTTAACATATCCAATTAACACCTGAATTTTTCCGGGTTTCCGGGGAAAATAGATTCCGAAACGATTGAGTATGTCTAATGAAGTATCGATTGCTTTATTCGGATCATTCCTCGATGTATATGCCTGGATTTTCATTTCAAATATTTTAAGTAAGTCACTCTTCCGGGTTGCATGGGAAGTTACTATTTCTGAATATTGTTCCATTTTGTCATCAAGTGTGCAAATGTTTGCAGCTATAGCCGCTTCCGAATACAATTCAAGGCATAATGTGTAGTGATTCTCCCAGGAATCGCTGCATAATAACCCGATACCGGTTTCAAAATAGGTGAGTGCTACCTGGAATGCAGATGAAAGCGCGGCACGTTTCCCCGCAGTGAGGTTTAACTTTGCGTACTCAATGCGCTGAACAGGATCGGAAATAAGAACCGAACCCTTATTAAGGTGCAGAAGAATATCAAAGATACGCTCATTTCTTTCCTGCTCATTCAGATCTTTGAGTAACATATTTCCAATTGAAGCATGGATCGCATGTCTGTCTTCATCCTTGATCTCATTGTAGGCAGCCTGAAGTACTCCGTCGTGGACAAATCCGTAAACTGGCATGTTTTCATTGTCAACACCCATATTGATGATTGCGCTATCACAAATGCCTCTACGTGGTTGGATAAAGCCACCTTGAATCGCATTCCACAAGTAAATTGCTGTTTCGGAAATGTCCTTTTTTGCGATCATGGATAGCGTTTTCAGATCGAACTCAATGCCTATACATGATGCAAGTTGAAGTAAACGCTGGAGTTCACTATCCAGTTTTCTAAGTTTGCTGACAAGAAAATCAACAACATTCTCTGTTATGGGTAATGTGTTTAATTTCTGAAAATCCACATTCCAGTTATCTTCCTGATCATCAAAATAGACGATAAAGTTTTCGTAAAGGGATTTAATGAATTGATTTAAAAAAAAAGGACTCCCATTGGTTTTTTCGTAACAATAATCAGAAATTTTTGAAGAGATCTCACTTTCCTGACCAAGGATATCTTTCAGTAAAGAGGATACAGATCCTCTGTTCAGCGGACTGAGTTCCAGCCGGGTCACAAACAGTGGATCGTTATCTGAAAAGGAATTTATCAATTGCAAAAAAGGGTGGGTTGGAAAAAGTTCATTGTCCCGGTATGCGCAGATCAACATGAAATTTTTAATATCTCTGGATCTGAGAATAAAGTTAATTAAATTAATAGTATTGAAATCCGACCACTGCATATCATCGACAAACATCACAAGTGGAATGCCAGTGTCGGTTATAGCTTTAATGAAAGCCTTTATGGCGTTAACAAATCGATTCTGAGCTTCTGAGGGTGGGAGCTGAGTCATTTTTTCTTGTTTGCCAATTATAAATTCCAATTCTGGTATGGCAGCAGTTACCACACATCCGGAATTACCAAGACTTTTCTGAAACTCCATTTTCCAGTTAAGTACTGTTTTTTCACTTTCTGAAATGATTTGTTCTATCAAGCTCTTAAGTGCTGTTATAATCGGATAATACGGGATATCTTTTCTAAATTGATCAAATTTTCCCGTTACAAAGAAACCTGATTGTGCAGAAATGGGCTTTTGAATTTCTCTGATAAGTGAACTTTTCCCAATACCGGAATTTCCTCCAACAAGAAGTAACCCTTTTTCACCTCGCAAGACCCTGTCAAACGACTTCATCAGTAATTCAATTTCCTGCTCTCTTCCATATAAACGTGCAGGAATACGGAATTTTCTGTGACGATCATTGTATCCGATTTCATAGGGCTCCTGCCAACCCCCATTGACCTGCCGTTGACGGCATTCTGCAACATCTCTTAACAGTGCTTCACATGATTGATATCGGTTTTCGGGGTCTTTTTCAAGTAATTTACCTACTATTTGTGAAATAATATCTGGTATATCCCTGTTAAGTGTATTGAGCGGCAATGGCTTTTTTGCTATATGTGAATGGATGTATTCGATATCTTCACTCGATCTGAAGGGTGTATATCCAGATAGTAGCTGATAAAAGGTTACTCCAAGAGAGTAGAAATCAGTCCTATAATCTACAGTCATATTCATTCGGCCTGTTTGCTCCGGAGAGACATAGGGAAGAGTTCCTTCCAAAAATCTGGTGCCTGTCTGTTTATCACTTTCAGAATACAACAGGCGGGATATATCAAAATCTATTATGCGGATTTCTTTGTCTTTTTCACGCCAGAGAATATTTGCAGGGTTAATATCCTTGTGAATTACTCCGGCCTTATGGATATTCTGTAAAACGGGTATAATCCTCTCAGCAATATCTAAAAACAGATCAACACCCGGAGTTTTATAAGTTAATAGAGATTGCAGTGATACTGAGTTAAATGGTTCCAATACCAGTACAGGGACAGAGGTATCTTCCAGCAGCCCAAAAGCTTTAATCACACCATCTACATCTCTAAGTAATCGTAATATTTCAAATTCACGATAGATTCGATTAATTAATGATTTGTCGGGAAATTCAGTAATATGTGTTTTTAGTATTACCGG
The DNA here is from genome assembly GCA_050301235.1 of Chitinispirillaceae bacterium. Classification (GTDB taxonomy): domain Bacteria; phylum Fibrobacterota; class Chitinivibrionia; order Chitinivibrionales; family Chitinispirillaceae; genus JAFGIN01. The sequence continues at coordinate 14,911 of JBNKZD010000307.1, forward strand.
AGTATTATCTGATTCGCGGGTAGCAGTATAAACCACCGTTGAGCCGGATGCATACAGGGTTTTTGTAATTAAAAATCCATGAATTAGAAACATTAGAAATCTTTCATTGTGCTTTATATATAATTGTAGCTTCAGAGTTGAAATTTGAACAGGTAAAATCGAAACGGAATTTAAGTTAAAGGCTTTTAACCACGTCTAATAGTGTTGGTGTAGTACTAACACAGGCAATTGATAACTTTTTTTATGGACTTCGGGGGCGATTTGGTGAGATTTGGTGAGATTTGGTGGCGTTCGGACTATTTGTTTGTATTAGTCAACCCATCGCGTAACGCGATGAGTCCTCATCTGGTGGCTTTTGGTGTCGTCGGAGAGGGATTGTCGCGCAGACTTTCTATATAGTAGTGTTTTGGATCGAATATCTCCATTGATTTTTCTTGTTGTAAAACAAAAGTTACTTATTCCCATGCTCTTCACTGAAATGCTCTACCGAATAGATCTTGATAGAAGCAGATTTCCATCCATCTTTGGGCATACCACCCTTAATTGAAAGATGTTCAAGGAACTGAATTTTATCTGGTAATTGTTCCCACACCTGTGGCAGAAATGTCGATTGATGTGATCCATTCGATAAAATAACACCATCGATACCAGGACGGAGCAAGTGTAGAAGTTCATCAGGTGTTTTGAATGAAAGTGGTTTCGGTTGGGAGAGCACAGAAATTTCTATGGAGAGTGAATCGATTTCATCTGCTCTCACCGGGGAGAACCTGTTGTCGTAGAGTGCTGCGTTGCGGGCATTTTCGATAATTGCCTGATACAGTGGCTTGATTGCTTCAATATAGCCGATACAGCCACGGAGCTGGTTTGCCTTTGTCAGTGTAACAAAGCAACCCCGGTGGTTTTTGAAAAGTTCCGAAATCTCACCGGTGTGGGGAAGTGGTTCATCATGGACAGCAGCTTTGAGGCTGCTACGAGCGATTTTCAGCAGATGACCCTGCAATTCCTTTGTAAACTCACTTCTATTACCCTGTTCCTTTTCAGGAACATTCACCTGGGGAAGGTTTTTTACATAAATAATCGATGCATAACCGACAACACGGGAATCATCACCATATTGAGGCGCAGTTTCATACGAAGTTCTTGAATCAAGAAGCAGTGGTTTAAGATCAAGTTTTTCAGCTAGTGCCATTACAATCCTGATCGGAATGCTCCCACACCCTTCAATCTCCCCATCTGGCTTATTGGCGAGAATGGCACCGATAGTTTGGTCATCAATTTTGCGGGCTTCATTTTGAGTGTGATAGTGTGAAAGATCTGATGATGCAATAACTATCGTTAACTCATCTATGAATGGGAGGATAACAGATGCGGCTTCTTCGGGTGAAATCCTTCCTGTGAGCAGTGGAATAATACTAAATGAATCGAGTTGCACCTGAAGAAATGGAAGTTGCACTTCAAGGCAGTGTTCTTTGATATCCATCCCGGCAGCTGGTCGTGCTTTGGGTTGTTTGCGTAATTGATCAATAATCTCCTTATCGACCGGAACATTACCAAGCGGGGTGGAATATGCACTGACTTCAGGAAAAGCAAAGCCTGAAAATGCCTGATAATGTGATGGGCCGATAATAAAAACTTTCTTTATCGATTTGTCCAGATGTACAAAGCCATGTGCTGCGACCGGTCCCGAAAAAACGTACCCCGCATGTGGACTGATAAGAAGGTGTGGAGATTCGGGAGTTTTTACAACCGCGTTTTTCAAAAAACTGTCAACTAACATTTTCAAATCATTTTTTTGAGCAGGATAAAAAGTCCCTGCAACAGCTGGTGGGCGTTCTGATGTTTGATTATGCGCACTGAATGAATGTCCGGTCATAATAATAATTCCTGTCAAAAACGGTAATAATCTAATATGCTTCAAAAAAGCGTGAAGCAGTTCCACCTTTTCCAATCGCAATTGACACCTTCTTCCTGCATCGTGGGCATTGCCCTTCATAGGCTGTTCCGCTATTGTTAATGTAAATTCGGGAATATACATTACAGCATCTGAAATGAATCCCAAGGAACTTTTTTGAAGTGTTTGAATCGCTTATGGGTTTATTACTTTCCATATGTTTATATCCGGAAAGAGTTTTGATCAGCGCACGGTAGACAGTTGTTCTTCTGGATCATAAAGCCGGTTCTCTCTGATGTAGCTGAGGACATCATCGGGAATCAGGTATTTACAGGAGTAGCCTTTTTTGAGTAACGAACGCATCATTGATGAACTTAACCCCCATTCCGGCGATGGGAACCACTCAATCTTAGCATCTTTCAGCTCTTCGGGAATCTGATCATTATCCGCACCTGGTCGTCTGGTGACACACAGGGTAATCATTGACAACAGGTCTTTGTAACGATACCAGAGAGCAATTTCTTTAAGGTTATCTGCTCCGACAACAAAATACAATGGTTTTTTATAGATTTCTTTCAGCTCACACATCGTATCATAGGAATACGAATAACCATTTTTTTTAACTTCATTATCCCAGATCTGTGCCCATGGAATCTCTTTAAGAGCGATTTTTAACATTTCGAGCCGATGGGTCGCAGTTGCGGCTACCGCATTTTTATGAGGCGGGTTACCCGATGGGATGAAAAGGACGGTCTGAAGGTTGAAATACTCTTTTGCTAATGTCGCTATGGCAAGGTGACCGTTATGAACAGGATCAAAAACCCCACCTAGAATACCGAGAGGGGTATTCATGCATAGATCCTTCGGCATGAGTACAGGGAATTCATGACTACTATATTCATCACTTAAAATTACTTTTGACTTGATCGTTTCTGAACGATATCTCTGGCCTTTTTAATCAATTCGCTATTTTTATTCTGCGCAACCAAATCATCCAGGACTTCCTGAGCTTCAGCATTACGTTCAAGGCGAACTAAAATCTGGAGCATATTGAGTTGAGCTTCATCAGAAAATTTTGATTCAGGATAATCGCTCAGAAATGTCCGGTAATAAACAACAGCAGCTTCATACTTTTCAACCCGTTCATAGAATTTCGCTGCCTGAAACTCCTTTTTCGCCATTTTCTCTATAGCTTCCTTGTAATAGTACCGCGCGCTATCCATCTCCCATCCGGTAGAAGATGATTCTGTGAGATAATCCCGAAAAAGACGAATCGCTTCCTCGGTCTCTTTCTGATCACGTTCGTATGAATTTGATTGCTTATAAACACAGTAAGGAATTCGAAATTTTGCTTCTTCGAAAAATGCTGATCGTGGGAAATCCTGGACCAGTAGTTCCATCTCAGTACGGGCTTCGATGTACTTTTTTGTGAGGATATCTGACATTCCTAAATAATAGAGAACCGAATCCATCACCGGAGAACCATTGCATTGTATTTTCATGTCGCTTAACTTGAGCTGAGCTTGTGAATAACGCCTGTTTTTATACAGCAAAATGGCTTCATTTAACTTTTTTGAGCAATCAACAGTTTTATCTTTGCCTTTTCTTTTAATTGCGGCAGTAGCAGGAAGTACAAGGCAGGCTGAGATGAAGAATAACGTAAGAAGACTTTTTTTCATAGTATACCAGTTCTATATAGTTTAACTTGTTCAATGATCATGAATACGTATATCCATTTCAAAAAGTATGACATTTTATTATTTCATCATATTTGAAATGAATAGACCCTGCGGGATACCTAAATCTGGTTTTTGAGCGCAAAAAAGGCAAGTGAAAGATGTTATTGCTGATAATTAAATTTATATGAGTATGAACCTGGTTGGTGGTGATAGAAAGTTTTGACAAATGAACCATCGTCGCAGGATACGCAATAGCCTCTCCCACTTCTCCCATCTCTGCGGGATCAGTGATCACCCGACCCTCTCACCACTCGTGTAGAAGGGGAGCAAGAAACTGCAAATTGTTTTTCTTCCCCCATTTCCAATAGAGAGGGGGAACGAGGCGTTGCACAGCGTAGTCGAATGTGGGGTGAGGCGAAATGCGAATCGATGATGTTTATCTGATAGGGTATCCTATTGATATAAAGACTGAGGCTATTAAGATTAGTCAACCAGCGAAAAATAAAAGGATGTTTACCGTAAGTCACGGCGGTGGAAAAATTAATGTTAATGTTGATGATGCACTTTCTGGTGATGTGAAAGTGGCTTTATACAATCTCTGAATAACACAACCGATGTTTATTATCTGATTTTGTATCATATTCCTGAAGTATATTTTCAGTCATCCTGATATCTTTTTTGTTTGACACTTTTGCTGGGAATCGGAGACGTAAATGAAAAAATTGTGTAATGGGAAAAGGTTAACCTGTAACTCGTTTGTATTTATCGTTATGTTTTTATACATTATCCTTTTCCCGCGCAAAGCAACATCTGAATTGGAAATGAGTGCCAAAGCGCAGCCTGCTATGTTTGGTAGTATAAGAAATGCAGGTACACATATACAAATCGGACCATATCTGAAGAAAAATGAAACATTAAAACTGTTTTTTAAGGTCGCGTGGGATGGCTTTTACCCCTTTAATTTTTCCGATAAGAATTACAATGGCAGCTACAATATGATTTATCTCGATGCTATTGTGCAAAAGAACAAAGGGGAAAAATTTACAATAGGTCCATTGGTGTCATTAAAAATGTTTAATGAGTTTAACATAGAATATGGTAGATACAGGGGGGGAAATTGGATAGGTATATTACCAGGAGCAGGAATACAGTACAATATTAATTTAGCAAAAGGAAACGTTTTTTCAGGACGAACATGTCTTTCTGCTACTGTTGCAAAATGGTGTCGTTTTAATAAAGATGAAGACTCTGCATCATGGGTTGATACTGCAGGTTTTCCTGATGAGTATCACTACAGTGAAAGTTATTTGCAGAACTTGAAGAGTGTCGCAAAAAAATACGACAGGTATATTTTTCCTCTCTATTGGACTTTTTCATATACAAAATATGCTGACTGGATATTTGTCGGGGGTGGTTTAAATGGGTTTATAAATTTCCAATATAATAAGATTGCGGGATTTGGATATGAATACCATTATACCACATTCTTCCATTTCGGCGTTAAAATAAAACGGAAAGCAAAAGTTAAGAATGAATGATGCGGGCTTGAATGTTCGATGTTAATAGGTGGATGATTCTGTTTCCCCTCCAGAGAAAAAGACCGCTTTTTTTACATATTTACTACAATAATGTTGGCTCTACAAGCCATTGTTGGGGTGTTTTTACATTCTGTAGTCCCACCTATAAGGATTACCAACCTTATGATGCCACCTCTTACAGAGCTTTAAACATGACAAATACACCAACCAACCCGGACCTTCAGTCCGGGCTGATATATCACGTTCTTTCAGAGCTTAGAGAAAACCAAGAAACAATGTTAGGAATACATACAGCTGTGAAAGCATAAATATTCTAATGGTTATGAGAAGGCTTCCGTAAAGCGAATCAGAAGAAACCCTGCGATTTCTGTGGCGAATACACGCGGTACTGGGTGTGGGGTCACCAGAAGTTGCGGCGGCCCACCGAACTTGCTGCCCCACACCTTCTCGCTCGGCGAACCATATAAAAAAGACTGGGAGACATTCCTTCGCTAAAACTACAGAGTGCAGGCTGCCGGACAATGTGACGCGGTGAGAGAATGAAAAGGAGTTTTCTAACTGGTAGCTGGAAGCAGGTGATTGGAAAAAATAATAAATCTGTCATTAAATAAGATTTGCTCTATCTCAAGCGATGTTCTATTTTATGTGATCTTAAACGAACGGTTAAAAATTAAGCTATTAATTAGATCATTCGTGTCCTCTTTTGTTTCGGAGTGTAGCGCAGCCTGGTAGCGCACTTGGTTCGGGACCAAGGAGTCGGAGGTTCAAATCCTCTCACTCCGATATCTTTTCTCCTTATTTAAGAAAATGGTAGTGCTTCCCTGTTGAACGTCAGGCTGATTAAACAGTCGGATGGGATGTGTTAACCATTGTGTTAAATGTCTGAAGTTTGGAGTTGTGCTTTCAAAATGGGTCAGCTGGAACAATCGGAAAAGCAAACAAGAATCTCACAACTCACTATTAATGATATTGAGAACTATCTGCTTAAAAATCAGGCACTGATCATTCCGCTTGGCGGGCTTGAACCGCTTGGAAGTAAGGGTGCGGTTGGAATTTCCGGGATGTGTAGTGAATCACTTGCTAATGAGTTGGCTGCATGGTGTGGTAGTCTGGTTGCCCCGATGCTCCCGTATGCATCATCACCACTTTTTAAAGCATTTCCCGGTTGTGTTGCCATGGGCTGCAGTGGTTTCGAAACGATACTTTCCAGTATTTGTAACAGCTTTATTTATCAGGGATTTAAAAAGATTCTGCTGCTGCAGTCATCACAGATGCCTGATGATTCTGTTGCTGTTGTTTTAAAAAGAAGCTCACGCAATGGCGGTGAAGTCCGGTTGTATAACTGGCAGGCAGATGCGAGAATCATCGGATTTTTGAAAAAGGAATCTGGGGCTGAATCTTTTGAGCGTCTTGAGTATGCTCAACTGCTTTTATCTTCATATATAGATAATGAATATATTCGAAGTGAGGCTT
>JBNKZD010000308.1:0-18613 GCA_050301235.1 Chitinispirillaceae bacterium
AAAGTGTTTTAATGGTAGATTCAATAAAGAACAAACCTGTTGGAATCACACGTACCGGTCGAAAAACATTTGCGCCCCTGATATGCAAGCCATCACTCGATATAGCTATCAGTTCATCGCTCAATGGCTTTCTCAATAACAAGCATCTTGCAGCTTCAGGTGATTCAGCAGATTTTATAATGGATCTTTCGGTTCTCAATGCAAAAATTACTGAAGTATCCAGTGGCCTGACTCAAACCATGACCGCAGAACTTGCTATCGAAGTAAAACTGACAAATCCAGTTGATACAACAAATAGAAAAACCATGGTAATTGAATCAAACTATTCAATGGAGACACTTGATACGACAAAAAAAGCTGGACAGATATTCAGAGGTGCAATCGAAGCGTTTATTCAGGAGCTGGTAAAAAGTATTTCTGACTGAATTTTTCCGTTTTCAACAAAAAACGATGTAAACTACTCACCCATAAATATATAATTGATAGATATAAAGGTATAATGCAAAAAATTGATTATATTATTAAGTAATATTATTGGACAGCAGTCAAAAAGATTAGTATAATTTTTTAATAAATTAAACGTTTCAATCAGGTAAACATTTCATTTAGTCAGTCTCCCGGGAGGCAGGATGGAATCTAAGGTGTCCAGAAAACCAATTGGCAATTTTTTCATCAAAAGAGCCCTTCAAATCCGACTCATCATGAAAATTGTCACCTCATCGCTGATCGCGACGGTTGTGACATCAGGCAGCCTCATACTTGTCTATTTCATTAAATACCAGACAATCATTGTGTATCAACTCGACAAATTATCACAGGAACTCAGCCGTGAACACCTGATCTTTGTTATTTTGCCAACACTCCTTTTTAGTGCCATAGTCAACATTCTCATTTCGTTCGGTGTAGGGTTGTACGCATCACGGAAATATGCAGTTCCGATTTACAAACTAGAACAGTGGTGTAATCTTCTGCTCCAGGGAAAATTTGCAGCAATCTTGCGTTTCAGAGAAAAAGAAGAGATGAAAGAACTGTCAGATAAATTTAATGACCTCTCAGGTGGAATCCGCAGCAAGCTGCTCCTGGTGCAATCAGAGATTGAAAAAATTAAAAGGGAGATTCCTGAAGCAGCTGCACATACTAAAGAGATCGATACGCTTCTTGCATCATTTGAACTTGAATCGATGCCTATTGAAGTTACCACAACTTTTTATCGGATCCCGGTGTCTTCAGATCAAAAAGATCAATAAGCCAGAACAGCCCTCCCTATATTTCCATTAAATAGAGATCAGAACAATCTGTTCCGATTTCTGTAATTTTATTCATCCTGTGCAGACACTAAAAAACTATTTTTTCGGGTTTGCAATTTAAAAATCTATATGCTATTTTCTGAGTATTTGCGAAAAAAAAACAAACCAGATTAAGGAGAATTAATGGGCACGAACGAAGCTGATCTTTTTGCTGAACTGCGTATCAAAGGACAGAATTACAAACTACCCATTATTGAAGGTGCTGCAGGTGAAAATGCTATAGACATACGTGCTCTACGCAAAGAAAGTGGGCATATCACCTACGATAACGGCCTTGCCAATACCGGATCATGCCGAAGTAATATTACTTTTGTTGATGGGGATAATGGTACTCTCCTCTATAGAGGATATGGAATCGAAGATATTGCAGAAAATTGCAGTTTTGTTGAAGTTGCATATCTACTTGTTCATGGGAAATTACCAAATGCCGAAGAACTGCTCAATTTCAGAAGATATCTCAATGATCATTCGATGATCCATGAAGATATGCAGCATTTCTTCAATGGTATGCCATCAAACTCACATCCAATGGCAATTCTTTCATCAATGGTCACTTCCCTATCAAGTTTTTACCCTCATATTATGGAGGGTGATCCTAATTTTGATGTGACTGCTGCACGTTTAATTTCTAAGGTTCGAACTATAGCTGCTTTTTCATACAAAAAATCCCGTGGAGAACCTGTTGTTTACCCACGACACGATCTGACCTATTGTGCAAACTTTTTGAATATGATGTTTGCATCGCCAGTGAAAGCATTTGAAATCAACCCGGAAGTAGTTGATGCATTAAACAAGCTACTCATTTTGCATGCTGACCATGAACAGAACTGTTCAACATCAACCGTCCGAATGACCGCAAGCTCCGGTGTAAACCTTTATGCATCAATAAGCGCAGGAATATCAGCACTGTGGGGGCCAATGCATGGTGGTGCAAACCAGGCAGTTATTGAGATGCTTACAATGATTCTCAAAGATGGTAGAAATCTTAAAAAATATGTTGAAAGAGCAAAAAACAAAACTGATAAATTCAGACTCATGGGCTTTGGTCATGCTGTTTATAAGAATTTCGATCCGCGAAATCGTATTACCAAAAAACTGTGTGATACTTTGTTACCAAAACTGAATGTCAAGGATCCACTTCTGGATATAGCCCTTGAACTTGAAGAGATCGCACTGAAAGATGAATACTTTATCGAACGAAAACTCTTTCCAAATGTCGATTTCTACTCTGGTATTCTGTATAGAGCGATGGGAATCCCGACAAACATGATGACCGTCATGTTCGCAATCGGCCGTCTCCCCGGATGGATTGCCCACTGGAAAGAGACTTCTGATAATCCTGAGTGGAAAATCTGGCGTCCACGACAGGTATATTCCGGTCCTGTCAAACAGGAATTTATAAAAATCGATCAAAGGCAATAGTTAGTCTGAATCAACTTGAAAATAACAAAGCGGGATTCTGTTTTCAGATCCCGCTTTTTTTATTGAAACTCAATTTCGCAAAATTTCCCTTCGTCTCTCTCCCCATCCCTCTCTCCACGCTGTGGAGAAAGGGCAGGAGGCGACATGCGAACATTGCATCTATCAATAATACTCGTTAGCCGACCTGCCATAAATTTGTGTCAGTTCAGTGATAAAATTCAGCCTTGCAGCTAAGAGCATTTTACTGGTAAATCGCCATTTCCAGTTTCCGGAATCTTTTCCAGGAACATTCATTCTATGCTCACTACCCAATCCAAGAACATCCTGAAAGGGAACAATACATAGATTCGAAGGTGAAGAGAATGCAAGTCTCAAAAACCTGTCACAAAATTCACCTTCTTCACAACCAAGATAACTCAAAATCCGCAAACGGTTCGAATCTGTTAATGATTGCAGCCACCCTGCAGAGGTATCATTATCGTGTGTACCTGTATAGGTAATGCTATCCGGCTGAATGTTGTATGGAAGATAAGGGTTAGAAGGATTCCCGTCAAAGGCGAACTGAAGAATTTTCATTCCTGGTATACCAGCACTTCTTCTCAGTTCATCAACACCATCAGTCAATTCACCGAGGTCTTCAGCAATAAGAGGTAATGTTCCCAGTTCCCTTTTTATCGCATCAAAAAACTGATACCCTGGCCCCTTCTCCCATTTACCGTTAACAGCAGTCTTACTATCTGCAGGAATGGCCCAGTAAGAATCAAAACCGCGGAAATGATCCAGGCGAATGATATCCACCCATTCCAGATTTTTCTTAATTCGTTTTATCCACCAGGAGAAACCATCCTGTTTCATATTCTCCCATTGAAACAATGGATTTCCCCACAGCTGCCCGGTTTCACTGAAATAATCTGGTGGAACCCCTGCAACCCGATATGGTTTCCCACTTTCATCCATTTCAAACAGCTCTGATGATGCCCATGCTTCAACACTGTCGTAAGCAGTATAATATGGTACATCACCAATGATCTTCACCCCTTTGCTATTCGCATATTGTCGCAACTCCAGCCACTGAGTGTGAAACAGGTACTGAAGAAACTTCTGATAACGAATCAGGTGACGTTCTGAGTTATACAAATCATCAAGTAATGCAGGAAAACGCAGTTTATAATTCGACTGCCACTCGTACCAGGGTTTTCCATTATTGTTATCTTTCAGCACTTTAAAAAGTGCATAATCATGAAGCCAATAATTTTGCTGGTCGCAAAATACTACAAAATCATGATCATCAACAAAACGTGAATATGCTATTTGAAAAAGTTTTTCCTTTTCCTGTATTACATTTCCAAAATCAACTTCAGTATCTGATAATGAAGGATACCCGGATAGTTCATCACTGGTCAGTAACTTTTTCTCAAACAGTTTTTGGGGTGAAATCAGTAATGTATTGCCTGCAAAAGAGCAAAAACTCTGATAGGGTGAATCACCATATCCTGTCGGACCCAGAGGGCATACCTGCCAGTACGACTGGTGCATATCCGCAAGAATATCGATCCACTTAAACGCTTCGCTCCCCAGATCACCGATTCCGAACCTGGAAGGCAGTGATGTAGGATGCAGAAACAAACCGGAGGAACGATTCATAAATTCTCCATTAAAAACTTTAAAATCATATCTTATCTATTGATAATAAATCATTTACGCAGCGTTGTCAATTTATATAGAGAGATCCCTGCATTTCAAAATCTACACGGATCCGCATTCAAGATCTACCACTGACCAGTTTCTTCTTTTTTTGCAGAACCTGCTTTCGCCTTTTTACCCTTTTCCGCTTTGCCGGGTGGCTTAGATTTTGAATTTTTCTTATCAGGTACTGCTTTCATGTCATTTTCAGTTTTTATTTCAGATTTCACGCTATCTTTTGCAGCAATCGTATCAACAGTCAGTGAATCAGCTGGTGTATTCTCAGTCTCAGATACGTTTAGATTGTTACTGCTGTCTGATGGTTCAATTTGAATAAAGGATGATGTTGTTTCCTTAGCGGTATCAGCCTGAAGAGTCTGCGCTGAATCTGGTTGCTGAATGACAGATTCAGAAAACGATTTTGGCTCGACCTTTTGCAGTCTGTTTTCAGGTTCAATTTTTGATGTTTCATCGAGTACATCACTCACCCCTTTTGATCCTGGCTCTCTGACACCAATTTTATTTTCGGGAATTGAGTTATCGGGAACTGCTGGTTTTTTAACAGATAATAGTGGTACTCCGGTTTCTTTCTCAAGCTTCTGCAGCACCTCCGCTGCAGTAAAAGCCACAGCATCATTGGGATCTGATGACAACTGCTGTATTAAAAAAGCAGCCCGGATATCTTTCAATTTCCCAAGTGCTATTAGTGCTTCAATTTTAATTTCGGGAATAGCGGTTTGACTGAGTATTTCGATCAATGCATCAGCGGCTGCAGAGCTGTTGATTTCTCCACAAATATCGGTTGCGAGTGTCCGGATTCGATTATCCTCTTTTTTGTCAAGAGCTACTTCTACCAGAACTGGAAGAATCTGGTCTCTGTGAACAACCAGCTCCTGAGTAGCTTTTATGACCAGATCAGGTTCGAAAGGTTCCTGTTCATAGAGGCTCTTCAGACCAGCCAGTTTTTCACGCGTGATAGCATTGTACCGTTGCATTTCTGATGTCGAATCATCAAGTAACTCTTTGATAGATTCAGATAAACCATCAATTCGCCTGCTGCCCTTCGATAATGATTTTTTAAGACTATCCAAATCGCTCTGAAGCGTTTTAATAATTTTATCCTGTTGCACCAGGCGATCTTCAAGTGTCGTAAAGCCGTCACTTTTACCTCTGCGTAAATTTAACAGAAATCGAAGCCCGGCATGAACACCAGGTTGAACAAAGCTATTTGACAATTTATCTTTTGATGACAACCCGCTTATATCGACAACACCTCCGTAAAGCTCAACTTTCTTTTTCAGAATACGCCAATCGATAAAAAGTGAAGGAACGATCGTTTTTTGCCGACGGAACAGTTCAAATGTCAAATAAAGACCTTTACCGAAATATTTCTCTGCTCCAAAAAAGAAATTGATTTTATCATTTTTATCTTTTGGTATGCTCATTACTCCCAGGTTCAACCGCAGACGCAGATTTTCTATGCCTTTTCCAAAAGCAAGATATATCTCATTTGAAATTGTATCAGCTTCATTACCAAAGTAATAAGCGTCCTGAGAGGAAAATATGTTTCTGACACCCAGCGCAACAGAAGGCATCCATTCCTTCGTTTCCCCTAAAATTCGCATTTTCATCCCGACAGTTGGCCCACCGGCATAACCCGCACTAAGATTAACCCATTCAATGATACCCAGTGTCAGGGTACCCCCGGGCTTCACCTTGCTTGAACTTTTACCGGAACTATCAGTGGAATTAAGAAGATAACAGGCATTAGCATCCCAGAGTAACGATCCACCCTCAAGCAGATCGGCATCCGGGATAAAATGAAATGTACTCCATCGTGTTTTAGCTCCGGAGTACTCTGCACAAAACAGGACTATAAGCAAAAAAGGTATACTTTTTATCAGAAGTTGCCACATATTGTATACCTTTCGTCAGATAAATCAAACAGTTCTGTCTTATAGCATACAATCAATCCTGCTCATTTTCAACTTCAAATGAATCCTCTTCAGTATTGCCAAATGTATCTTCATTCTCATCATTATCCATCTCTACAGCATCATTATCCCGAGATTCTAAACGCTTCTCGCTCTGGGGATTGCTTCTCTGATCAAAATCATTATCATTACCAACTGCACCAGCAGGCGCCGGAAGACGGTCACGAATCTCTTTGAGCAAACGTATGATAGTATCATTCTGCTTCATAATACGATCGTTATTATTGCTCCCTTTATTATGTCCACCGCCAAAATGTTTCTTTTTCTGTTGTTGCTGCTGATTATGGTTTGAATTTCCATAATAAACAGAATTAGGGCTGTAGGAATTTTTGTGGGATGATGGTTTACGGTGCTGATAGTTCTGGTTTCCTCTTGAATCATCATTGTTCATCAAAAGAGACTCCTTTCTTTACATTATTGGTAATCATTAAAGAAAATTAATATCAATGAAATCTTTAGCCCTGATACAAGGCACTATTCTCTCATTCTGGCGTCGGGGTTATACCTGATTTCGGGTTTTAAAACTGATCTACAGTTTTGTTTACAATTCGTGTTTTTACTACCTGTTTTTTAAAAATTCCCAGCCTGTATGCAGTATTGCCGGAATAATTAGGTTCCGTTTTTTAACGGAAATAAGGTCTACACTCAGATAGATCCTTTCAATTCTTTGTCATTTTTGTCATTAAAGTATAGTATCGAGAATACATTTTTGACAAGAGTAATAATTGTTGAAATTGTACTTACAAGTTTTTAGTGTGCTTTAGGAGGAAAAGTGTTCTTTCAATTCATATTTGATAAAAATACTCTTTCCGCACATATCAGACAATACTCTTTATCGTACATTCTATTATACAGACTCTTTTCTATAGAACCGATCGAACGCACTGAAAGGTGTGCCACTCTCCAGTTCAACACCATTCACCTGATGTGAAAACCAGGTTGCCTGCCTTTTCGCATAACGACGACTGTTCTGTTTTATTAACTCTACAGTTTCAGCAAAGGAGCGGTGACCATTGAAAAAAGAAACCCACTCTCTGTATCCCACGCATTGCATTCCCGGTGCTTCTGTGGAAATGTCGGATTCAAGCAATCTTCGACATTCATCAACCAATCCCGCAGCAATCATCGAATCAACCCGGTCATTAATTCGCTCATACAGATTAATGCGTTCCATGGTCAGTTTTATTGTTCTGAATTCAATTCCAGATGGAGGATTCCCTTTACTTCTTGATTTTGAAAATGGTACCCCGGTTTGTTGAAATACCGCTAATGCTCTGACTATTCTCTGAAGATCATTTTCATGAATAGTCTTTGCTGCATCCGGATCAACAGCTTTAAGTTCTTCATGCAGAATTTGTATCCCCTGGTTTTTCCCTCGTTCCATTAATGCATTTTTCAAGTCCGGATCTGTTTCGACATTGGCACTGAACCCCTCGCTTAGAGCTTTGAAATAGAGCCCTGTGCCTCCGCATATTATAACCCCCTGTCCCTGAGCTGCCCTGTTTTGAATAATAGACAGTGCTTCTGTAGCGAAATCAAAAGCAGAATAAAGATCTGAAGGATTTTTTATATCAATCAACCAGTGTTTCACCTCGTTTAACTGCTCAACAGATAGTTTTGCGGTACCGATATCCATACCACGGTAGATCTGTCTGGAATCACAGGATATGATCTCCCAGTGATTTTGACGAGCAAGTTCAAGAGCATAGGCACTCTTCCCGACAGCGGTTGGTCCCAGCAATACTGGCACTACCGTTTTCAGTTCTTGTGTATGTAGTAATGAATTGCCCAACACAACCCCAGAGCTTATTTTCAAAAACCAAAGTATAAAGATAGTAGAATGATGAAAGTAGTTCAAATATACGCTCTCAGAGTATATTAAATCAAAAACAACTCATCTGTAGCTCTTGTTGTACAATCTTTGTATATTTTAGAGGAAAAATCTGGGGATGTTCAAAGTTCAAAGTTCAAAGTTCAGGGTTCAGGGTTCAGGGTTCAAATTTTATTAAAACTTACAATTTAGACTGATCAATGCGTATAAAAATCCTTTTTTCAATATTTATTGTTACATCTATGCTGCTTGCCCTACTGATTGGTATGCGTTTCAATACACTAAGATCCATTACAGATATCCTGCCGCAAGGTTTTATTTCGGGATTGATTCATAAAAACCAGCAGAAAGTGACAAATAATGATCTACCAACCTCAACTGACGGCGTTTTACGTTCAGTATACAAACAATTGGAAATCAATCCACAATCCGTTAAAAGAGTTTTCACTCCCGATGACTCCCTTGTGTCAATTCGCGCTGACATACCAAAAGGAAAACCGATGGAATGGATAATCTGGGTATTCACATCATCTCTTGCAAAAGCTGGCTATACCATTGACAATTGTTCTTTCATATCTGAGGAGCGGGGATGTGATATGATTTTTTTATCTCGTAAACATTCCGCACCAAAGCTTTCAATTAAAATCAAGCGTGGAAAATCTTACTTTTCAAAAACTGCCAGCATAGCCTTTATCATTGAAGATTTCCAGTTTAACGCAGATAAATCAACCATCGATATACTTTCATTTGAAGAACCACTCACGGTTTCCATGAGAGCAGGTAAGAAACTCACAACATCCACAGCTCAGATTGCTGATGAATATAAAAAAGAGATCGTGATTCTTCAACCAATGGAACCTGTCCCCCACTCTATGCATACTCCCCAGGAACAGGTAATCATGGTACACTACACAGAAGATAAAATACGTTCACTACTACGTGAATCGGCACAGAATATTCCTGCTTTCAAAGGGTTTTCCAACTATTTTGGAAACAGAGTTCTTGAAGACAGTGATGTGATGAATATCATTTGTGATGAGATAAAAAAGCAGAACAAATATTTTATTATATCAACAACCAGTCGCAAATCTGTAGCTGGAGCTGCAGCTCAAAAAGCGGAACTGCCATTTATGAAGATTGATTACACTTTTTCGATCGGACAGAATGAATCGGGTATCAGCGACTCCCTTCGACACTTTGCCGTACTCGCACAGAAAAAAGGTTCACTTCTGATCAAGGGACACCCGGTACCCCAATTTATCAATGCATTAAAACAGAATCGAGAGCTGTTTTTAAATAACGGCATTCAATTCGTTTATGTTTCTGACTTACTTACACCGTCAGAAAGTAAGCAAAAATCCTCTGAAAGTGAAATTCATAATGAAATCAACTCGGGGAAATGATTATTTTTATTCTTTAAACTATCGGAGTTCGATATTATGGCATCTCTTGGCGTAAATATTGATCATTTTGCAACTATCAGACAGGCTCGTGGTGGCAAGGATCCCGATCCGGTTCAGGCTGCAGTTTTTGCAGAACTCGCCGGCGCTACCGGTATCACAGCTCATCTCAGAGAAGACCGTCGTCATATTCAGGACCGCGATGTTTACATGCTTAAACAGGTTGTAAAAACGCATCTCAACCTGGAAATGGCCCCGACAAACGAGATGACCGCTATTGCTGTTGATGTTCTTCCGTTCATGACAACACTGGTGCCGGAAAAAAGAGACGAGCGCACTACTGAAGGTGGTCTTTCGGTGCGTGAACGTGAAAAAGACCTCGCAAAAGTGATTGAAACACTCCGTAATAATAATATTCAGGTCAGTCTTTTTGTCGATCCGAATATCAATGAGATCAGAGCCGCACACAGGGTCAACGCAACTCATATCGAACTGCATACAGGGTATTACTCCAACGCGGCAAGTGAAAGCAGTATGCTTGAAGAACTTGCAAAACTAAAAGATGCGGCCCTGGCAGCCAATAAGCTTGGTTTGCGGATCAATGCTGGTCACGGATTGAACTATGTCAATGTTTCAGCTGTTGCAGATATAAACAATGTGGAAGAACTCAATATCGGCCACTCCATTGTTTCACGGGCATCACTGGTTGGTCTTGACAGAGCAGTCAGAGACATGATTGCACTGATCTGACAGCTAAACGATCTCACTTCCAAGTGTCGCAGGGATAAACTTTCCCAGCTTCACATGCTTGGAACTTGCGAGATTTTCTGCAATGCTCCTTATTTCTGATGCTGTTCCCCGCAGAAGTATCACTTCCATACAATTATCATGGTCAAGATGGGCATGCAGTGATGATATGATATGTTCATGATGATCATGCTGATGTTTGGTGAGGTGTTCTGTAACACCATGACGATGGTGATCATAGACAAGTACTACAGCAGCGGCACTCTCCCCAGCCCCTTCCTCCCACTCGGCTTCAACAAGACGGTTCCGTATCAGATCCCGAATCGCTTCAGAACGGTTTTCGTAGCCACGTTTTTCGTTATCTTTATCGAAATCTTCAAGAAGCTTTTTTGGGAGAGAAACTCCAAAGCGGATCACATCATCCATATATCATAACCTTTTTTAAACATTTTCCATTTTTTTCCGCAGCATATCACCGGGTCGCAGCCGATAGGAAGATTGACAGATTACCAACCTGTTTGATGGAGCATACAGAAGTACATTTCCTTCCATGTCGGTAATAGTATCTATATGTATCAGTTGTGGAGATGAATTACGCGCTACCGGAAGCACTTCGAGCTGATCAGTACACGAAAAACTGTTCTTAACATCAAGAATTGGTACACCATCTTTGAGTAACGCTTTAACAATCGCGATTACACGTGCCGATGATGTTGCTTTTGATGTAAAAACTTCCTGAAGAGCATATTCATCTTTGAGAAATCCTGTTGTGTACGGGCGATGTTCCACCGAATCGAGTATATCCTTCCAAGATGGCAACATAGCATAATCATCCGGGTTTCGATTGAATGAGTCGAGCGCTTCACGATATACTTTTACCACCGATGCAACATAATGAACACTCTTGTTACGTCCCTCTATCTTTAAAGAATGTACACCACTTTTGACAATATCAGGAAGTACCTCAACAGAACAGAGATCTTTTGAATTGAGCAGATAAACCCCCAGCTCTGTTTCCTCTGCATCAAATGCAATTGGATCGATCCCCGCGTCACCTTCAACCGGAGTTATACGATACCTCAACCGGCATGGTTGTGAACAATCTCCTCTGTTAGGATGGCGACCATTCATATAAGCTCCCATCAGACAACGGCCGGAGATGGAAACGCACATTGCTCCATGCACAAATATTTCTGTTTCCAGAATTCCCGCACTGGTAATGGCACCGATCTCTTCGATATTCATCTCACGAGGTAAAACGACCCGTTCGATCCCCTGTTGTTTCCAGAACCGCATCGCTACGGTATTAAATGTGCCGGTTTGGGTGCTGAGATGCAACGGCATTTCTGGAATCATCTCCTGACATAACAGTATTACTCCAGGATCACTTACGATCAATGCATCCATGCGATTTTTAAGCTTGTCAATAGCACGCAATGAGGATTGTACCTCCTCCAGCATCGATTCATCTGGCATGGTATTGAACGCTGCATATACTTTTTTATGCTGATCATGCGCAAGCGTAAGTAAATCGTCGAGATCGTCAAAAAGAAAATTAGGAGAATGAGCCCTGAGATTGAGTGTTCCAACACCTATATAAACAGCATCTGCTCCGTTCTCAAAAGCAGTTTCTGCAATAGAAAGCGTCCCTGCGGGAGCGAGAAGTTCCGGTAGTCTCATTGCTTTAGTGAATCTGCCTTCTGAGGCTTCGTTGCAGCCAATGCTAATGCTTCAGTAATAGCTTCCTGGTACATCTCTTTGGGTTGAAGGCCAGGCAAATTTTTTATAACATTTTTATTATGCACAATAAAAACAGCTGGAATTGCATTCACCTGAAAATAGGCTGCTATAGCCCTGTGCACATCGACATTGACTTTAACAAATTCAACTTTTCCTTTATATTGTTTTTCAAGATCGGCTATGATCGGATTGAGCATCCGACAAGGCCCACACCAGACAGCCCAGAAGTCGATAAGCACAGGAATTTTCGATTTGACAATTTTGTCAGCAATGGCCTGCGAAGAATCCGCAGATTCCGGCGGCAGCCTCCCTTGAGCTCCCACAGAGAAACTGAAAACTAACAAAAACAATACTGAAACCAGCAATCCCGACCTGCAATATTTTTTCATACCTGCTCTTTCAAAAAAGAAAAAAAGTAAACTAATTTGATTTCTCTTGTCCATCCTACACATTTACCATACCTGGTATAACGGTTCTCGAATACATCTTTAGCATCAAGTTCGATAAAGAACTGCGGTGAAAATGCCCAGCGCAAACCGCAATTCAGATATCCTTCATTAACTTTCGCGTAATTTACCGGGTTCTGTCCATGAAAATCACGCGTATTAAAACCGAAATTATATTCAAAAACAAGCGCCAGTTCCTCATTAAGTGAAAGATCGATTCCGGCAAAAAGATTTGGCCATTTTACATGACTTGCATCTTCCATTGAATAATTGACCGTAGCATGCATTCCGAACAGAATATGATTGAGCAATTTGAAATTTTTACTCAACGCAAGAAAAAAACCTGAGGACTGATAAATATATCCCTTATAATCAAACTCCGAAGTGTCTGCAAGTCCCCCGTACCCCTGATGATCATACCCGATAGCAAGACCCGGCCCTGCGAAACTCTCTTCGAACAAACGATACTTAATGAGCAAACCAGGGAAATAGTTAAACACCGCTTTTCTTCCCCGGCCTATCAACCCCTCTCCACCATAGCCGATACCGATCATGAGCCGGTCGGTAATCCCAACCCCAAGTCCAACATTAAGTCCGGCACCAAGCCCGGGATCAAATGATGGATAATATCGACAATCAAAATCGACACTCGCTCTTGGAAGCATACCAGCTGTATGTGCATCGACAAGACGTCGCGGCTGAAGCATCTGTTGAGAATACACCTGTGAAGTGATCGCAAATATACAAAGAATGACTAATCGACCCATTAATGACTTGACTCTCATTGACTGACCCTTTTCTGTTTCAACCGCCGCTGATTCTCCGAACGGATCGCCATCTTTTTCCGGTCATGTTCCGCATTGGTTTTTGAAAAGTCATGCTCCCCGGATCCATCCCATTTTGCGACAAAATATAACTCATCGGTTTGAAGAGGAGATGCAGCAGCCTGAATTGCCCCAAATCCCGGGGAACATATCGGACCGGGCGGAAGGCCCGAAAACTTGCGTGTATTATATGGATTATCGGAGTTGAGTTCCGAGACACGAAGCGGCCCGTTGAATTTACGGAAAATATATCTTACTGTTGGATCTGCTCCAAGAGGATAGCCTTTCCTCAGGCGATTGTGAAAAACCGCTGCAATCCGCGGTCGCTCAACTGGCAGTGTTGCTTCCTTTTCCACAATCGATGCAAGAGTGATAATTTCGTGAACAGAATACTTTGATGCAATAGCAGGATCGAACTGTACTTTCTCATAAGAGCTCTTGAACAGTTCCACCATTTTTTTCAGAACGTCCTCAGCTTCAACATCTTCGGGAAAGCGATATGTTTCAGGGAAAAGATATCCCTCAAGGGAACTGGCCTTGACTCCTAACTTTTTCAGAAAAACAGTATCGTTTGCCAGTGCGACAATCCGTGCTGAATCAACTCCCAGCTGTGCCTGAATGCGTCCGGCAGTCTGTTCAACAGTCAACCCTTCGATGATTTTCATCGTTTTTTCTATTGCAACTACATGCAACATCTTCTCAGCGGCTTTCAGAACTCCATCTCCGGTAGTGAAAATAACTTTTCCGGCCTGAAGCTTTCTGTCCTGCTTTGTAAACTTTAACCAGAACAGCATTGCCTTTGGGGAGCGAATTACCCCCTTATGAGCCAGGGAATCACTAAGATGCCTGATCGACATACCCGGGCTGATTACCATGGGTAACTCTTCACTGCTTTTTCCAAAAGGGCTGAAAAAATAGTGAAACGAACCAAACAAACCAACAAACACCAGAAAGAGCAACACAACAAACGATATAACTACTTTTTTTACCTGCATTAAACGTATCATCCAAAGAAATCCGTAAAATATATACCCCGGAATTGCAAGCAATAAAATAATCCCGGTCAGCCACAGCTGTACAATAAACCTGACAACACCCCTGAAGAGTACATTATTCATTCAACTTTTATTTTCTATTTAATCCCGAGTTGTTTCAATCTTCTGAAAAGGGTTGCCTTATGTATCCCCAGACGCTCAGCTGCAAGCACCTTATTCCCCTCAGTTTCACTCAATATACTCTGAATGTACATTCTCTCGAGTTCATCAAATGTTTTTATCCGTGCAAGAACTTTAAAATCGGAGTCCTCGGTTTTATCAGTCACAACTCCAGGCAGGTGTTCTATTCTTATCTGACCTGCCTTACAGAAAATAAAAGCATGTTCGATTATATTTTCAAGTTCTCTTATATTTCCAGGAAATTCGTGCTGAAGTAACAGAAACAGCGCGTTTTCATCAATCCCCGAAATCTGCTTGTTATATCTGGCGTTAAACCGGTCGATAAAATGATCTACAAGTAAAGGGATATCACATCGTCTCTCCCGCAAAGGCGGTAACTTTATTGTCACCACATTAATACGGTAATACAGATCTTCCCTGAATTGCCCATTTTTAACCATCTCTACCAGGTTTCGATTGGTCGCAACAATTACACGCACATTTGCTTTTACCGGAACTGTCCCACCCAGAGGTTCATAAACACGTTCCTGAAGTACTCTGAGAAGTTTTACCTGCATAGCTGACGATATATCACCGATCTCATCCAGAAAGAGCGTTCCGCCTTCTGCCAAAGCAAATTTTCCCGGCTTGTCTTTTTTAGCATCAGTAAATGCTCCGGCCTTATATCCGAACAGCTCCGATTCCAGCAGGGTATCAGGAAGCGCGCTGCAGTTGATTGCAACAAAAGCTTTTGCCTTCCGTTCACTTAACTCATGAAGAGAACGGGAAACAACTTCCTTACCGGTTCCACTTTCTCCAAGTATCAGTGCAGTAGCAGAGGTTCTGGCAACCTCGGGCAGAATTTCAAACACCTGTTTCATCAGCTGACTACGGCTTACCATGTTATTGAAACTTGTTTTATTCCGCAGTTCTTTTCTCAATCCCGCAACAAGCGCTTCCGCTCTGGCAGTCGCCTGCTGTTCTTTAACGATTCGCTGTTCCTGTGCAAGTTTCCGTTCGGTGATGTCCTGAACCTGTGCGAGAAACATGTACTTATCAGATTCATCGAGTCTAATTCTTGTCACATACCAGGCGCAATGTTTTTTACCCCCTTCATGTTGTTTGGAATCATAAGAAACTTCCCTGCTGAAATATTCACCACTGCGCAGTAATTCTTCATCAGACTCGCTCAATGAAAGATTATCGAACAGATCAAATCGACTGCAATTATTCAGTTCGTCAAAAAACATCCCATGAAAAGAACTGTTTCTGTCTACAAGAGCTCCACCTTCATCAAAAAGAGCGATTCCTATCGGGGACTCATTATAGATGGTCTGAAACCGCGCTTCACTGATCCGTAAACGTTCCTCTGCTTCCACAGTTTCGGTAATGTCGACAATACAACTGCGCACACCTACATTGACACCGTTCTTTATAATAGGAGCAGAATTGATCAACGCATGCATTTTCGATTTGTCCATACGGCAGAACTCGTAAACCACCGGATTCCCGTAATCTCCATGGAAAATATTATAGATATCGGTCTGGATTTTATTCACCATGTGCGGTGGGACAAACTGGAGAACATTTATACCCCGATCAAAATCTTCACGCGAAAACCCGAAGGTTCTGAATCCCATTTCATTAACATAGGTCAGATTGAATCCCATGTCAAATTCACAGATTATGCCCGGAAGCAGATCTGCGATCTCCTTAAATCGGAAACGGCTCTCCTGAAGCTGTTCCTGATTATTTTTGCGTTCGGTAATGTCACGGGCAATCCCCTGAATGCCTATTGAATGATCACTTTCCCTGATAAGCCGTGTGCTAATCTCAACCCACACTGGCTCGCCGGATTTTGTCCTTGCAAGAAGTTCATAGACATGTGACTCATCAGATTTTCTGTCACGATTGTGTAACTTTTCAAATACAAGATCGTGATACGCAGGATCAACAAGATCCTTTATGGTAAGCTTTGCAAGATCATCATTGCCATATTTAAACGTTTTAAGCGCAGCAAGATTAGCTGATGTAAAAGCGCCATTCATATCAATAGTAAAAATGATATCATTTGCATTACGGAAAAGATTCTTATACCGTCGTTCGCTTTCTATAAGAGCACGACTTGTTCTCTTCAGTGATGTTATATCTACCAGGGAAACCAGACTTTTACTGGTCCCCGGAATCATTGCAATATTGGCAAGCATATCCCTGAGGCGACCCTTTTTATCAACCATTCGGAATTCATATTCCGAAAGTACCTCATCAGGTGATTCTCTCCGTTTTCGGTGAAAAGCAAGCATTTTTTCCAGCTCTTCCGGCACAACAACCTCGGTCCAGCTGCGTCCCTCTGATGCTTCAGACTGAGAAAAACCTGTAATCTCTTCAAGTTTGTGATTCCCCATGAGTACAGATGTGTCCTGATCGATAACTAACATGGCGGTTCCGGTATATTCAAAAAGCAATTTATACCTGTTTTCACTCTCCCGGAGCGCATCTTTAAGTTGCTCCAGTCCTTCAGAACGGTGCTCCAGTTCAACAATCCGAGCTTTAGCTGATGCTAATTCCTGCCTGAGAGTTTCAACCTGTTCGTCTGACATAACAACACCTGACTTTTATAACCAACAACACTTTATAGTTTGTACCTGGTTCGTACAGTTCAGGATTAAAATAGTAC
This sequence comes from Chitinispirillaceae bacterium, assembly GCA_050301235.1. Lineage (GTDB taxonomy): Bacteria > Fibrobacterota > Chitinivibrionia > Chitinivibrionales > Chitinispirillaceae > JAFGIN01. The sequence goes on from JBNKZD010000308.1 coordinate 17,226, forward strand.
ATTTTTCCTGAATTTCACACACTTTTTATTACCATTTATTTTATTGCACATCCTGGAATGCTCTGATACAATTATAAAAACTATTTCAACACAAAAAAGTGTTTTTTAGAAATCAGGAGACATGATGGCCGGAAAAATTAAAGCATTAATCGATCTCATCGTCGAAAAACGCTCTCAGGGAAATCCGACACTTGCCGTAACAACAAAAACCAAAATTATGTTAAAGGGCATAAATCCGGAAATATACAACAGCAACTCTGAAGATAATGCAGCAATCGAACAGCGCCTCAGAGATATAGGAAAAGAATTAGGAATCACCATCTGATCAGGAGTTTATAATAATGTCTATACTATCACTCTGTTCCGATAAAACGACCGCACCGGAAATTGTTGCATCATTCAAAACAAACACACTTGAAATGACACCCGACTTTATTCTTTTTTTCGCATCATCCAACCTCCCTTTTGAAGAAATTTCCAGCGAAATGAAAAAAGGGTACCCAACAGCTCAAATTGCAGGGTGTACAACAGCAGGCGAAATCATCTCCGGTGCAATGCTCAAAGATAGTGTTGTAGCGCTGTTTATTGACAATGAGATCATCGATGATGTTGCTGTTTCTGTGGTTGAAAATATCAAAGAATCTGCAAATATCGAAAATGCGATACAATCATTCGAGCAACATTTCAAGTTGAGCATTAAAGAGATGGATATTAAAAAATTTGCAGGCATAATTCTTCTTGACGGGCTCAGTGGAGCAGAAGAAAAAATTATCGAAAAACTTGGCGATTACACCGATATCACTTTCGTCGGCGGCTCTGCAGGGGATGACCTTAAATTCAAACAGACACTGCTATGCGCCAATGGAACAGCATATACTAATTCAGCAGTACTGATCCTGTTTAAATTGAAAAACGGTTTTGATGTTATCAAAACACAAAGCTTTTCCTCAACCGGAAAGCAATTGACAGCAACAAATGTTGACGAAAAGACACGATGTGTCATTGAATTCAATAACAAACCAGCTGCAGAGGCCTACAGTGAAACGCTTGGCATTACTTGTCAAGATTGTTCAAAGTATTTCATGAGTAATCCTTTAGGCCTGATGATGGCATCTGAACCGTATGTCAGAAGTCCTCAGCAGGTAAAAGAAAAGAGCATTGTATTCTATTGTAATATTCGTCAAAATATGGTTCTCGATATACTCCAGACAGGAAATATCATCCAAGATACCCGTAAAGCGATAAATGAGAAATTACGCCAAAATCCGTCAATAAAAGGGATCATCAATTTTAACTGTATATTACGAACTCTGGAACTTGAGCAGCAGAACCTTTGCAATCAGTATGGAAAACTGTTTTCATCAATTCCGACAATCGGTTTCAGCACC
>JBNKZD010000309.1:0-16398 GCA_050301235.1 Chitinispirillaceae bacterium
TATTGGAAAACAAATTGCAGATAGAGGGCTTGTCCCCATACTTGAGCCTGAAGTTGATATTCATTGTCCTGAGAAAGAAAAATGCGAACAGCTATTGCTGGACCTGATCATGAATGAATTAACTAAATTAAAAGATGATACTAAATTAATTTTTAAATTAACAATTCCTTCAAAACCTGATTTCTATATGCCATTAATAAATCATCCAAAAGTTGTTCGTGTGGTCGCACTCTCAGGCGGATATTCAAGAGCGCATGCAAATGAGAAACTTGCACAAAACCAGAGGCTTATTGCAAGTTTTTCTCGTGCCCTTGTTGAAGGATTGACTTCGCAACAATCTGATAAAGAATTTGATTCGACGCTTTATTCTTCAATTGAATCTATATACAATGCGTCTATTACATAATATGAAATGAGGGGTTATGCCACAATTGCCCCACCCCTTGACTCTTCTCTCATATTTACCTATATTAATAGGGGTTCAGGGTTCAGGGTTCAGGGTCTAGGAGCATGAGAGCGTTAGAGCGTTAGAGACTTTGAACTTTTTAACCTTTGAGATTCCACATTCTATTGTTGAGAAAGAATAAGTATGAATAAAATTAAAACTATTTACAAGTCTAAAGAATCCATATATGCGACATACCATCGTTCTCGAGAATTGGCTGAGTATTCTGCGGAAATAATAATTAAAGAATCTGGTAAACAACCGATTGAAATAAAAATGAAATTAGTAGACCAACCATCTTTTTTTGAAATGGCTACAGAAAAGACGATAAAAGCCGAAAATATTACGCAAGCATTTGAAAAAATTGTAAGATTTTTTCGTCAATATGGTTTAGAGTTCAGGTGATATGTACATTTTAGAAATGGTGTCATTAATTTTGATGGTAACTTCTGGATTCCGAATTCAGCCCCCCCACCCCATCAAAAATTCACCCTGACATTGCATCTTCCAGCCCTCCCCACTAACTTCTTCACCAAAGGAAATTTCCATTCTCTCAGATTCTGCAACAATGGCTGTTCAATTGGAGTATCGAGAACCAGACCATTTGATAAAGTGACACGGTACATGGTCATTTTTCCGTATGCATCAAGTATCATATCGATATCACAATAAGTAATTGTATCGGAATACAATTCATGACATCTGGTTTTTAGTTCCTGATAATAATTCGACTGTATAGTATCTTTTACAGTCTGCACAGTAGTTTCATCAAAAACCTGAAATGAGTTCCAAAGTGTTTCATTCCAGATAGTATCAGAAATGACCGTTTTGACCGGCTCCGCTGGTGGGTCGATATGAGCATTTGGGATAGCAATCATCTCATATATCTGCCAGTCAATTGTATCCTTTTTTATAGCATCAGTTGGGTATGGTAAGGTTTTTACGGTAAAATCGATGGTGCATTTTCCACTATTATTGAATTTCTGAAAATTCCATGTTGTGATAAGCATGTTTAGTTCACTCGTAAAGTTAAGTGAATCTGGGAGTGCAGGGATCCGTATCCGTTTTGCTTTTACCATTCCTGATGTATCTATAAACATATCGGCGCTGAACGTTGTATCTGTATATCCATATTTTCTTGTGAGTAAACGTACTTCCTTTTGATAGCTGTTTTTGATACTATTGCTCACATTTCGTGCTTCCGTCTGTTTCAAATGTGGTACATTTTGCCAATCAATCGAATCTTCAGGAAAAGCGATCATTTCGGATACATGCCAGTTGTGTTTGACAGGGTTATCATAATTACAGGATGCAACTACAATCACTGCAGCAGCAGCTGCAGCTGTCATTCCAGAAACGGTAGTGATACGAGACGATTGCGTTTTCTGAACTGTTTGCTCGATCTCGCTTATAAGTTCCAGAAATCTGGTGCGATAGTTTCGATCACAAGTCTCGCGCCAGATGTTGATGTTATCAGCATAAGCTCTTATTTCATCGGTTTGATCGTGTTTATAATCATGAACCTGTTTACTTATTGACCGAAGTAAAAATGCACTATTTTTATTCAGATCAGCGATCAATCCTTCAGTCCTTGTTGTCAGTTTACGTGTAACAACATTGGGGTAAAAGTGGTGAAGCAGGTGATAATAATAATCAAGCCGCATACTCAGGTGATTCAATCCTTCAGCCTGAAAATTCCTCCCTGAAAAAACTTTCATGAAAATCTCAAAAGCAGCCTGCATTGATTGATCTTTTATCTGGTATGAGTAGCCAAAATAATCTCCTGAAAGTCGATTTTCTTTACGAAGCCGTTGTTCAAGTGGCGTTCCGCTATATACCTCTACTCTTCCGAAATTCAGTGGAACGGATGCATATGATTCTATCATAGCAATATTATCAGAAAAATCATCAGGTGTCATTTCCGGATCGAACATAAGCAGGTTATAGGTGGTATGTATTTTGTTCCGTTTTAAGATTTTCAGTGCCCGGTAGTTGCATTCTCTTGTAATACCTCGACCCAGTGTTTTCAATCCTGCAACTGCATTACTTTCGATACCAAGAAACACCCTGAACAAACCGATATTTTTTAATGCGGCAACAATCGGTTCACTTATACTATCAGGACGGGCTTTTATCTGTACAGCAATTCTGCCGACCTTTTGTTTATCCAGCTGTTCCTTTAGAGCCTGAAAACGCTGAATACTTTTATATTCATCAGGATAGAAAAAATTATCATCATGAAAATTAAAAATCCTGACTCCAAGATCATGGTAGAGATACGCCATTTCATCTGCAGTGTCTGCAACATTTCTGAACCGAAACCGCGCCCCCCCGTTTTCTCTGTGCCACGCAGCTATTGAACAGAAATTACAATTGCCAAAACACCCTCTGCTTCCGATCATATTCGCAATTGGTAATCCCATATACGTATGCAGTGGTGGCGTTCGAACCGGCCATGGAAGCGTATCAATGCCGGGTTTGTTGTCAGGAGTGTTTAAGGTTCGGAGAACTGATCCATCAATCCTGCGAATGCTTATGTTGTTTACCAGTTGCGGATTGCCGATATTCTCAGCAAGTTGAACAATAGAATAATCCCCTTCGCCATGAATTATCGAATCAAGAAATGTACATGAGGAAAGCAGTGATTCAGCATGGAATGAAGCAAAGTGTCCACCGGCAGTAATATGCACATCAGGCATACATTTTTTAATCATCTCGCCTAAGAGTATATATTCCCTTGCCCTTGAAGTGAATACCATAGATAATCCGATAAGCTGCGGATTAAATGCTTTTATTTGTCCAATAATCGATTCTATTTGTTCAGTAGAATGAAAATCAAAAATTCCACAGGTATGTCCGGCTTGTTCAAGTGAAGCGTACAGATAACGAAGCGCCAGATTTTCTTCCAGTTCAGGACCGACAAGAGCGATTTTCATGTTACCTCCTATAAATAGCAAACAACGAATTGTGTCTTCAATGTAATAATACATCAAGATCAGTTCAATCTGAAGCTGTGCTGGAAAAAAATGTATTCATGAAGAATACTCACCTGGCTCGAAATGATTTGAAAATATACCGACCTCTTTTATATATTGCATTCAGAGTAACCAAAGTTAATGACATTCTTTACTGGCAGAAAGAAGAATTATATATGATACAGCTGGCATCACTGAATGACTTGCCAGAGCACTGATACGCTCCGTAATCACTGAGATGAACATGAACAATATCGATCAGTGGGATGAGATCTATCCGGATAAAGAAGAGATAGAAAATGATATCAGGTCAAATTCGCTCTACAAATATGAAATTGATGATACTATTGCAGCAATAATAACAATGAACAATCAGGGTTCTCCGGAATATGATGAAATTCTCTGGGCAGATACTTCAAATAATTACATTGTTGTACACAGACTTGCAGTTCTCCCATTATACCAAGCCAAAGGTATTGCAAAAATGCTGATGCGATTCTGTGAAGATTTCGCACAAAAAAACAACAATTTCTCAATTCGTCTCGATGCATTTGTGAATAATCCAATTGCTTGTAATTTATATAACAATATGGAGTACGTCAAGAAAGGTATAGTCCGATTCAGGAAGGGAGAATTTTATTGTTTTGAGAAGGTGTTGAGGAAGTGATGGGATCTCCTACGCCACACATTGCGGCATACCACAATCTTCACATATCGCCTCACCCCCTAACCCCCTCTCCATTTACTGATGGAGAGGGGGAAAAGAATGAGAAAATTTGCGGTTGCTCCCAAATTAAATTTATCTTCAAAATTAACTTTTAACACATGTCGCACACTATAAACCGCGTTACTTATGGGAAGACAAGGAAATGTGCAATACAACTCAAAAACAGTTCACAAGACATTTTTAAGGAAATTAGCGATAAACACCTAAAAAATATTACTCCATAAAAGAGGGCGCTACGGGAGGTTTTACCACGCGATCCGGACGTCAGGAGGAATCGCATCGTGGAAAACCTTCCGTATCGGGTGGGGAGTCAAAAAGCCAACACATGTAAGGGCATGTTGCAACGTGCCCTTACATGTGTTGGCTTTTTGCGGGGGAGGGTGCGTTTTGCAAACGCAAGCCCCTCCCCCAGTTGAGGAATTTGAAATATTTAGTGTACACTCAACAGGTTAAAAACCTATTTTACCCCTATGAGTAGCAACCAGGAACCGCAACGCTGTTTTTTACTGAATTATACGTCCCGTGACCATTTCCAGGACCGTTTTGAGATCATTCTTCATGCCGTCACTGAAGCTGGAAAGCCGGTCAGAATCGAAATCACCAATTTTCGGCCCCTTTTTTTTACATCACGGACAACTCCGGCACCATTCACCGCATTAGCTGTAGAACGGAAACCTCTGCAGCTGAAGTCGATGGAAGGCACCATTGTCGACTGTCTCTATTTTAAAACGCAGACTCAATATCAGGAGTGTGTCACACGACTGCGCTCGGCCGCATTTCCTGTTTACGAGTCGGATATTTCCCCCGTGGAACGTTTTCTGATGGAACGGTTTGTATGCGGTGGTTTTGAAGTTTCGGGCCCATCGGTTGAATCAAATGGTAAGCTGTTCTATAAAAACCCATATATCAAAGGGTGTGATGTTACACCTGTCTTCAAAGTGCTCTCTCTTGACATAGAAACAAATGGCCTTAGCGGCTCGATATACAGTATCGCCTGTAGTGGTACCAGGGACAGGGTATTTGTGATTGGCAGTGGACCTGCTGATGAGTTGATTGTCTGGTGCAGTGATGAGCGGGAGATGCTGAAACAGTTTCTTGAATATATCCATACTGCTGATCCGGACATAATCATTGGCTGGAGTGTAATCGACTTTGATCTTTTGACAATTCAAAACCGTTGTGAATTCTATAGTGTACCATTTTCTTTAGGAAGAGACAACGGTGCGAAAATTTACAACAGAACAACCGGCCAGAGCGCAACTGCAAGGGTGCCTGGACGGGTGATCATGGATGTACCATTTATGCTGCGTTCCTATTTCCACACCTTTGAAGAGTACTCCCTTAACTTTGTCGCAAGTGAAATGCTTGGTAAAACCAAGACTATTGAGCTGACTGGAAAAGAAAAAATTGCAGAGATAAACCACCGGTTCGCATTTGACAAAAAATCGCTGGCAGAATACAACCTCTCCGACACACACCTTACCCTCGAAATTTTTGAGAAAGCAGGCATCCTTCCCAACGCGGTCGAGCGTACACGCCGTTCCGGGAGACTTCTGGACAGACCAGGCGCCAGTGTAGCTGCATTTGACTATCTGTACCTCCCTGTAATTCACCGAAAGGGATATGTTGCTGGTGATATCATTGATGCACGCAAGAGTGATGCACCTCTTCCCGGCGGCTTTGTTCTCGAACCAGTCCCTGGTATTTATGAGAATGTGATTGTGCTTGACTTCAGAAGTCTTTATCCATCTATAATCATGACTTTTGGTATCGATCCACTTGCGTTCCATGTTAAAACCGGTGCACGAATTAAAACACCAGCGTCAACCACATTCTCTCGTGACTATCCACTGCTTCCGGAAATTATCGAGAGGCTGATGGCGGCTCGTGCTGAAGCTAAAAAAGTAAATAACCCGCACCTGTCGCAGGCTATCAAGATACTTATGAATAGTTTTTATGGTGTGCTGGGCTCCCAGGGGTGTCGTTTTTTTAATCCGGAAATCGCAACCGCAATTACACGCACTGGTCAATATATTCTGAAAGAAACAATCCGCAGGATTCCTGAAATAACCCCTTATCGCGTTCTTTATGGGGACACCGATTCTCTTTTTGTGTTACTTGGTCCCGGTAACGAATCCAAAGCAAACGATATTGGAAAAAAACTCGCTTCAGACCTCACTCAAGCTCTTTCAGCGCATCTTAAAGAGCAATTCGCCGTTGAATCAAAACTTCATTTGGAATATCAGGACCATTTTCGTCACTTTCTTCTCCCGCCGGTTCGTGGTGCTACTCACGGAAGTAAAAAGCACTATTGCGGAAGTATCGAAAAAGGCGGTGAAACCAGCCTGGTGTTCAAAGGGATGGAATCTGCCCGCTCCGACTGGACCGATATAGCAAAGGAGTTTCAACAGGAACTTATACTGAAAATATTTAAGGGAGAACCTGTTGATGATTATATCAGGGAAACAGTCGCACAGGTGGAGACGAAAAAACTCGATGATAAACTTATTTACAAAAAAAGGTTGAGAAAAGATCTCGGAGAATACACAGTTAACGTTCCACCACATGTTCAGGCTGCCAAATTACTTGACACCCCCCCCCACACGGTCCGTTATATCATTACGGTGAATGGCCCCCAGCCTGTGGAAAAAATAAGTGCCGCAATTGACTACTCACATTATATTGATTCACAACTGCGACCGATTGCGGATACAATCCTGCCGCTCAAAGGGAAAGATTTTGATTCTATAGTTTCGGGGCAGATGAGTTTGTTTTGACCCGAGTTTGTTTCCTTTTTTAATGCTCATAGATGTGTGATAAGAAAACCTATGTATCTGAAATTGTTTTTCCCAAATTGAACTCCAGCTGAGTAATGTAAAAATACCACAGAATCGATGTTCCCATTTGCTTTTATTCAGGAAATCCTTGTATTAAGGGCCTGTCAAAGAATAACTGTTACATTCTACTTGTCTTTTGGCTGGATTCCTGCGTTACTGTTTTGCACCATAATATCTAATTATGCTGCTGCAACAGCGCCTTGGACTCCAGCCAAAATCCGGCGTATAATGTGACACACTTATTCTTTGACAGGCCCTAAGCTTATATGTTTAATTACGCTGTTTTTCAGCAGCTCTCGCCAAAACCCTATCGGATTATGGAAACCGTTGAGCTTAATCTGGTTCTTCCTGCGGTTAGATTAACAATATATGAACCGGCAGCTACAGATTTTCCAGCGCTATCTCTTTCATCCCAGGCATACTGACTATTTACTCCTGCAATACGGTTAACTTCACGACGCACTAAATCTCCATTGATTGCATAAATCTCTATTACTGCATCTTGTCCGGTTATATCTTCCGGAAGATTATACTCAATGAGTGTATTATTCGCACCATGCATCTGTTTTACATGCAATGTTCGTCCAGATAATCTCATCGATTGTTTACCGGCTTTAACGGAAGTTGACATGTTTTTCTCATTGATGATTTTTCTGATATCCATCTTTGATTCATCAATAATACCGATATTGTATACAGGTGTTAACGATCCCGATACCCCCGCGGAAGCTTTAAGGTATTGAGGCATGCCATTAACACTGTAATCCTTTGCCGGATTATTGTTCAAACGCATCATTTTGATGCACTGCATCTCCGTAGTGACAGGATCCGTACTCATGATTATTGTACAAGGTGGATATACTTCATTTGCATTACTGATTGAGGAATCCAGAGTGCGGACATATTTGTAATAAGAAATTGCCGGAGAACCCGGACTGCCGGAAGCTTCCTTTGCACCAAATATTCCAACACATACCGAAAGGACATTTTTATTAAATACTGCACCTTTACAATTTATATCTCTCAAGTATCCTTTAGCAGAATTACCACCATGGTCAACCGGATATGTCCCATAATGATTTTTGAACCCTAAGGTAAAGCCTTCAACATAGTTACCATGACCACCGGGTCTGAATGCATTAATAAGAAAATTGGCACCATTCAAGCTTTTTGCATACTGCTTGCCATTTGCCCCATCAGAATAACCGCTACCTTCACTATCAAAAACGATTTTAACACCATTACCGAGATTTGCCGTTGTATATCCATAGGATTGCAAATTATTGGAACAACGCATATCATAAACAGTTATATTAGCTGCCTGTAATTTTGAACCATTAATATCCATTTGCAATAAACCATCTATCATTGCTTTAACCGAAGACCAGTGGGGGGCAACATCCTTCGCTGCACAGCCAAGGGGAACCTTGATAGCAATTTTTGACTGTGCTGTAAGTGTTGATGGAAAAATTGCTTTCCATGCAGCGCCAATCGTTGATTCTCCGGTAAGTAATTTGATTGAATCATCAACCATTTTTTTTACAGCATCAGGCTGAACAGTCGCACTTGTACCATTGAGTACAACTGCATTTTTATTGAAGTTAACGACAACTCTGCCCGGCCATTTATTCCCGGGTGCTGCACTGAGAGCTGTTGATTGAGCTGCTAAAGCATTCTCCAATGGAGAACTCGCTACAGTTGCAACGGCGGCTGTTGCAGCAGTTTTCTTCAGGAATGATCTTCTGCTTATTGATTCATTTTTCATATTTCCCTCGTATATCTTTTTATATAGCCCAAAATGAGATTAAGTATATAGTAACAACCAATAAAAAACATCTGGTTACTGTTTAAGATCACTGATATTGACTTCAAATACCTCAACGAAACTCTTAGCAGTGGCCCGGGATTCAGATTTATCAGTGTACCCGGTAAAAGCTAGCTCCATAAAATATTTCCCAAAATGGGCAATTGCGGTCACTCCATCCATAGCAGAGTTATCCAATTGAGCAACACTCTGTGGATATGTCCCGACATCAGACTTGTCACTATTTTCACTATCCTTTTTAGTATACATTGCAACAGCATTGGCTTCAGTACCAAAATCAAGTATCAATAGTTTTACCGCTTTTGAACCATTCGACATACGCTGTTCAAACCCGGCTACAAGACCTTTCTCAACATATTGAGGTGCGCCCCCATTAACCAACTGTTGCATATTTGAGGCAGTAAATGAGATAAATCCGCCGCTTTGATCTTCTGCCCATGACGAAATATCACCCGAGGCTAACCTGAGCGCATTAACACCCTGACTCGATTCACCAGAATCTTCAACAAGTTTACAAGACCAAATACCAGACAGAATTACTGAAAGCACTACAGCAACGAAAGTTACATTTTTTCTCATTAAAGCTCCTTATTTGATTGGTTAAATTATTTCACTTTTTTGTTCAGAAAAAAGACTCATCACACATTAAAAATTAACAACAATCGAAGAATTACTTTTAAATGTCGATAATTGACCACTACTGAATACTATTGTTTCAAAATTGTTAATCTGAATATTTGGTAATAAAACTATCGTAAGATTGAACGTATACGACACATCAGGAGTAGAACCAGTATTATCATTTCTTTTAGCCCATCCCAGTTTAAAATTATGAGAATTAGACAAGGTTCTGATAATTTTCACATCCTGCAGGTTGAAATTTACTTTGAGTGCTGGACCATAAGTAAGCAACGTACCCAGCGAATCGGTCGCATAATCAGCATTAAAGCCTGGTGATGTTCGCAACCAGGGAGTCCACACACGATCGTAGGTGAAACTTCCGCTGCTCACATCATTTTTTGATGTATAATTCCAGAGGACCTGCCAGAAATTTCTCGTGCCAAGCCATATTTGCAAATCATTGGAAGTTTTAAATATCTCGTTTGTGTCTATATTCATGAACTCATTTTTATTTCTGAAAAGAACCGCATCTGAAGGAAATATATTTACACCGATCTCCTTGCGCACATTTTTCATCATTGTTGCTGAATTTCCTGTAATCAGATTTTGAAAGCCAGGCCGTGAGGTGGCAAATGTGCAGAAAAGGTCATTGGAAAGTGCCGCATGTGGTGAAAACCACTTCAATGCAGGGTGCCATCTTCCCGGTTTCAACAATATATCGATGGTTCTTGTAACAGTATCCGTACAGCTGTCACCATTACTATACATGCCATAATTCATGTAGTACATCGCATGTAAATCAACACCTTTTGGTGCATCAATTGTCTGCAAATCCAGAGAAGGACGTCCAACTGTCGATGGGAGCCCATGCACATTCACATCTTTTCGATAATACAGGTTACCAGTCAGCATCACCTGGCTTATTGGAGCAATTGTAAACTTTGCTGTGGTCATCCTTCCACTGAGCCAATCAGTCCCATCATATTCCCTGCGGTATTCTGCATGTGCAATATCGTAACTGATTCTTTTGATATGGGTAAGCTGCTCAAGAAACTTTGATGATGTCTCATACAAGCGCAGATGCAGCTTATCTTTTGTGTTCCACAAGCTGTCAAAAGCTGTGACCATTGTATCGCTGTTGGATCGATGATCAATCGATGTTCTTGACAATGTAACATCAACAAACGGTAATCCCTGAAAATGTACTCCTGCGAATGCAGAATATCTGCTCTCGACACCATTCTGTGCATCACGGTAATGCTGATAATATCGTAATGGCAGTTCGGTTTTAATATCATAGGAAACAGTACCATCATACTGTTTTCGTAATGCACCATATCCATATGAAAGTGTGTCGGTAGTTGCATACCCCTTATCTGCAAACATGCCATTGACCACAAGTCCAGTCCTGTTTCCGATACGACTTTGCAGTGATGCAGATCCGGCCTGCTTGCCGCTCTTACTATTGTAAGAATATTCAGGACTGAATTTCAGGAACAGGTTTGGCTTTTCGTTTCTAAGCTCCAGAGGGGTCGAAATATTTACAATGGGATTGACCTCACGTAATCCGGAAGGATATCGTGCGGTATCGCGACTCAAGCCTGTAAAACCGACTCTGGCAGAAATCCAATCTTTTGGCGATACTGTTAAACCACCAAAATTCAGCATTCCAAAATTATGTTCTGGTATAAATTCGACTTCTTTAATCCCTTTATCAGGTATGGTCTGAATTTTATATTGAATCGTAATAGCAGATGATGGATCAATTGGAGCATTACTTACAAACTGCAGTTTTGCAATACTGTAACTAAACATGTAATAAGTTGAGTCTAACAATGCACCGTCGATCCAAACCCGAACACTTCCAGGAACAATCTGTAATGTATCGATTTTAGTTTCAGTCGCAATCGAATCTGATTTTTCAGGTAGTATGGTATCTTCTGATACGCTGGAGTTTGATTCAACTGATAACCCCTTTTTTTTACCCAGGAGGTAGTATTCCCTGTCACTGCGGTAAGGAAGAGTTCGCCACTCAGTCCTGGATGTGATATAACCACTCCCACCAGCAATTTTTACAAGTTTTCGATCTCTTCCTTCTACTCTCTTACTACTCTCCAAACCGGCACTGACGCCCTCAAGCTTAATTTCAGGAAGAGTCATTGATGATAACTGATCATTTGATGTAGTCCCTACATGAATATTATTGAGCCGATCATCCCTGTTACCTTTGTAATACAACCCTTTCTCTACAGGTTTACTCAAACTTGTATTATTAATAAAAAGTTCCAGGCTTCGGTCGTTTGGATCGCTTGTCCGTAAATTAAGATTCATTAATGGCAATTTAGGGATAGTATAGCCAAACAACTGGATACTGTCAAATGTTGTATCTTTTGTTATTATTCCATTGATTGATTTTGACTTAATCATAGTATCATATTCGTAGCCCTTATAGGAGAAAACCAATCCTTCTTCAATACTGCCACGCATGACAGATTGATACCCGGGTGCATATCGTACGGTCATCCCATCATTTTCCCATGAAAATCGTTTGATATTCTTTTTCTGGGAAGAGCGGGAGATAATCTGCCATCCCCGGTTTTCTTTATCGTAAATAGCAAAAGACGTTGAGTATACCAAGATGAAAAAATTCCCTTGAACAATGACTTTCTCGAGTTCTGAAGATTTCAGGTCGGTGGAGTATTCAATAAAGTCCATGCTTGATGATTTTGTTTCAAATTTTATGAGGCGTTTACCAGTTGCAACAAAAATTGTATCTGAAAGTTTTTCGATTGCGTACACCGTATCGATACCGGGGATATCGAATGGACGGATCGCGCTGCTTGCAGTATTCATTTTATACACATTTTTCCCAGCGCTGTAATACATTACAGAATCCTCATCGATATAATCAGTCAGAGATTGTGCGGTGCTTACGTTATCCCAGGAATATGATGCTGGCTTGTAAATTTTTACATGTGAACCATCGATGAATTTAAATGTTGAGGAACCCGGCGCTAACTGAGCTTGTGAAGACACCTCCTTACTTATCGGAAGTGAATCCCATTTTTCTGTTGAAATGGTAAACCGGTTAAGTTTTGTTCCCGCCACGCAAAACACTTCATCGCCATTAGAATAAACACCATTTACAACAGGAGCAACGTCAGGCAATTGATATTGCAACCACTCCTGTCCAAGTTGATCATATTTGAAAAGTGTCGCAGTTGTAGCAATCCATATATAATCCATATCTACCGCAATATGACCTTCAATAATGCTGTCTCCCGGAAGCGCAATGCGCTCAGCACTCATGGATTTCATATCGACTTTGTAAATACCTGCATCTGAGGATACCCAGAGAAATCCGTCATACTCAACAAAATCATATAAGCGGTTAACTAAACGAGTCTGATCAATAGTTAATGATCGAAGGTTACGTGTTGAGGGGGTAAAAACCTGAATTTCTGTAGACGAACAGAGCCAGGCTGAATTTTCATTTTTGTATATCCTCCAATCGAGTGGTGAGGAATATACACTTGAGACATATAGCAGGACCAAGAGAATTAGTTTACTAACAACTCGCATCAACTTGCTTTCTTTTTTTAACTTCTTTACATTTCACCCTTCAATTTATCTCAGGGTGAGCGGGTTTTATGGTTTTTTAGATTCTACCACCCCGCTCATCCTGAGCTTGTCGAAGGATGTTTTTCAGGTTGATTTCTCAGTTCTCACACATTTCGCTTTCCACCCTTCGATTTGACTCAGGGTGAGCGGTAATTTTGTGGTTTCTGTATTCGAACACCCAACTCACCCTGAGCTTATCAAAGGGTTTTCAGGTTTGTTTTTTAGCCAACCTCGATATCTCTTCCCAATCATTGCGAATTAAGGCTTCTTTCTTTTTTCTACTCCAACCTTTAATCTTCTGTTCAGCAGAAAATGCAGCTTCTCTTGAGGAAAACACCCTCTTGTAAACTAACTCAAGAGGTCTGCGAATTTTGGTATATCCATCATATGCACCGTCTTTATGCTGCTCGAACCTTAATTCCAAATTTTCTGTATGCCCGGTGTAATATGAACCGTCAGAGCATTTTAACATATACACATAAAATTCTTGCATTTTCTTCTGTACGCTTCATCCTTCGATTTAACTCAGGATGAGCGGGAGTTGTGGTTCAGTGTTCTAAAAACCCGCACACACTGAGCTTATCGAAGAGTGTTTTCAGGTTGATTTCTCTATGTTCACAAACTTCGCCTTCCACCCTTCGATTTAACTCAGGGTGAGCGGGCTTTGTGGTTTCTGCATTCGAACACCCCGCTCATCCAGAGCACGTAGAAGGATGTTTTCAGTTTGATCCCATAATATTCACCAATTTGTTTTCACCCTTCGATTTGACTCAGGGTGAGCGGATCTGTTGCTCCTCACTCCTGAAGTCTCAACAAAACATCACACCGCAATCTCAGAAATCATCGAAGATTCCACATTGCCAAACCCCAGTTCTCCGGCAATTTTCAGATGTTTAATCTGCTTCCCTTCAAAGGTTTTCCCATACCAGGATGCAAGTGAAACAGCATAGCTATCCACAGCAACGGGATCAATACCGCCAACAAACGTTTTTAACTCTATTACTTTTCCAGGTCCGGAGGGACCATTATCAAGAAGTGCCCGTGTAGCATCTACAATACACAAGGTCGGTTTAAAATAATAGAGCTGTTCTGCAACTGCTTTATGCAGATCCATTTTCCAGTGGTATGCACCTCTGTCTTTTACCAGTCCCATAAGTCCTTTGATATTGAGTGATACCCCACCAGCACTATGCGATTTTGCAGTAGGTAGTGATATAAAACAATTGCACAAACCAACTTCCTTCACTATGTCAACACTTTTAAGTTCAACAGCACGACTGTCTGTTTTTGTTTCGAAAAGATTATCCTGCTTTGGAGTAAATATGACAACACCCTTGAGATCTTTAACCGCAGCACTAATACCCGTCTTCTCTTTACAGAGTTCAGGCTCCTTTAGTGTGTTATCACAGATAATTACTCTCTTTGCACCTGCATCGAGACACATTTTTGCCATTGTATACACAGCTTCAGGGGAGGTTCCGGTTCCCCATTCCGGAGGGTTCGCAAAACTCATATTGGGCTTTATCATAACCCGGGCACCGGGTTTAACAAACTGTGAAATTCCCCCCATCTTTTCAACAATTTTGGGAAGCATCTCTTGAGCTGTACCCTTTCCCACATAGACTTCACTTTTTGACCCGGATGTAACTGCATCCTGTGCACCTGCACTTACAGCTATAGCAGCTGCACCTGCAGCCGCCTGAACAAACTCTCTCCGTGTAATTGACATAATTTATCCTCTCTTCAATCTTCGATCTACTGTCTACTGTTTTTTCCGTCTTCTATAAACGCCAATCATTCAAGAAACGCATCAGGTAACTTCTGTCCTCCACTATCAGATGCATTCTGTCCCAACCCATACGGATCCAAATTACCTGAAGGTGCCGACTCCTCTTCAAATGGTGATGATCCGAAATTTGCAGCGTCTGATTTTTCACGTAACGTCTGGATCTCCTCCGTCTCCCGCTTTGTCATATATGGTTTTTTCAATTTTCTGTTCTCACCAAAACGGTAAATGACAATCGCAGCAGTATCAAAGACCGGACAATGTTGCTCGCACATACCACAGCCTACACACAATTCTTCATTTACAACAGGTACCCTTGCGATACCTCCGACTGTTTTTACTTCACGACTCTCTATCGCATTAAACGGACATACCTCATCGCACACCAGACAGTGTTTCTGCTGCTCCCAGGCGATACAGCGGTGTCGATCGACAATTGCAGTGCCGATTCTTACAAATTTCTTTTCTTCAACAGTGAGCTTGTTGATAGCACCTGTTGGGCACACATAGCCACACAATGTACATTTTTCTTCACACCCGGCAATACGCGGAACGACTTTTGGAGTATAGAGCCTGTTTACACCATCAAAGAATGTGGATGGTTGTAAACAATTTGTCGGACATGCTTTAATACAGGTACCACATCCGATACATTTGCCAAGAAAGTGTTGTTCAGGAATCGCACCAGGCGGCCGTATCAATCTTCCGGTCTCATCCCTTTTTGATACTGCAGCAGCTCGATATAATGGAATCAGAGCCAATCCCCCCACTGCGCCATTGATCAGATGACGACGCTTTAGGTCCGGTCCTGATACCAACCCGTTACTTTTCGCAATTGTAACTTTAAAATCAGTACATGATTCTTTAAGATTTGAACATTCGCCGCACTCAATGCACTCAGATACATTTGTTTTATTATTCTTCTTCTCTGAAATTGCATGAACTGGACATGATTTTGCACAACGTAAACAGTTGTTGCATTTACTTTCATTTACGACTCTTTTAAACAGTGTAAACCTGCTTAACAATCCAAAAAAGGCACCACTCGGACACACATACTGACAGAAAAAACGTCGATCCCAAAAGCCACCTCCAAAAATCAGAAATGCAGTGATCAATGTTGCTGCTATTCCGTAATACAGTGGTACTCTTTTTGGCAAGAACCCATACAGTGTACTTTCTGCCGTAGGCACCAGATATCCTGAAAATTTCAAGGCATCAGATCCTATTGAAGTTATGATCGGATCGAAGATATAAGTATACAAACGGGTAGTAAAAGAGAGTGGATCGAAATAAAGGGTAAAAATTCCTCCAAAGAATGCAAATAGAACCAGTGAAATCATGAACATATATTTCAGCCGATGAAGGAATAGAGGAGGCCGACGATGTTTAGATCGCATCTGATTGAAAAGAAATCGATCAAAAAAATCGATTAGTGATCCCAGTGGACAAAAATAACCACAAAATAGTCGACCAAAAAAGAATGTCAATATTATTACAATCAATGCGATAACAAAGACTGTAATCTCAACTGAATGAGTTGCCAGAAAGGTTAGCAGCA
>JBNKZD010000310.1:0-7735 GCA_050301235.1 Chitinispirillaceae bacterium
TCCTGCTGAAAACATCCTGGGACAGGTGGGCGATGGCTTTATCCAGTCACTCAAGGTGCTGGATGGAGGACGCATCAGTATTGCTGCCCTAAGCCTTGGTGTCGCAGAGGGCGCATATCTTGCCTCGGTACAGTATGCGAAGGAGCGCCAGCAGTTCAATCAGCCGATTTCAAAATTCCAGGCCATAAGCTTTAAGCTGGCTGACATGGCGACAAAAATCGAGGCTGCGCGCCTGCTAACCCATCAGGCCGGTGAATTGAAGAACCAGGGTAAAAAAGTTACCCAGGCCTCTGCCATGGCAAAATATTATGCTTCGGAGATTGCTGTCGAAAACGCAAATGAAGCTGTACAGATCTTTGGCGGATATGGATTTACCAAGGATTATCCGGTTGAAAAGTTCTATCGGGATGCCAAATTATGCACCATTGGAGAAGGGACTTCCGAGATACAAAAACTGGTTATTTCAAGGGAAATATTAAAATAGCCACAGCGTAGCTTGTTTTTTTCCATACAACCTAATAGATTTGCAGTCCATTTGAAAGGAGGTGTATTATGATCGTCATTAATGTAAAAGAGAACGAAAGCATTGACAAAGCGTTGAAGCGTTTCAAGAAAAAGTTTGAAAAAACAGGCGTTTTGCGTGAGCTTCGCTCCAGGACGGCATTCGAAAAACCTTCTGTATCCCGCAGAACTGAAGTTTTGAAGGCAAAATATCGCCAGTCAAAATATATGGAAGAAAATTATTAAGCGGCAATAATTACCGCTCAAAAATGTTATATTAGTACTACTCCCTTGTGGGGTAGTACTTTTTTTTTATGCGGGATTCTTTCCTAAAATATCTGGAGTTTGAGAAGAGGTATAGCCCTCATACCATACGATCGTACAAAGATGATCTTTTGCGATTTGAAGAATTCCTGAATGAGGAATTTGAGACCACAGATTCCGTTCAGGCTACCACCCTGGAAATCCGACAATGGCTGTTTTCCCTTACTGAAGGAGGCCTGTCGCCTCGTTCGGTGAACCGTAAACTGGCATCACTTCGAAGCTACTATCGCTTCCTGTTACGGAACAACGTGTTATCCAAAAACCCCATGACACCCGTCAGGCCCCTGAAAGTAAATAAGCGGCTTCCGCAATTCGTTACCGAACCTGAAATGGTGAAGATGCTGGATCAGTTTTCATTTCCGGATGATTTTAATGGAAGGCGGGACAGACTCATCATGGAATTGCTCTACGGAACCGGCATCCGGCTATCGGAACTCATTGGTCTTAAACTTGGCGATGTTTCACTGAATGGGCATACGCTCCGTGTTTTGGGTAAGCGTAATAAAGAACGCATCATTCCGTATCCGCCAGGATTGCATTCGGGTATCGAAAGTTATGTTGAAGCACGAAAAAATGAGCCATTCGAAAAAGAAAGTGACTGGTTGATCGTTACAGAAAAAGGTGCACAATGTTACCCGATGTTTGTTTATAGAATTGTAAACTACTACCTGAGAACATTTACCACTACTGATAAAAAAAGTCCGCATGTATTGCGCCATACATTCGCGACTCACTTGTTGAATAAAGGTGCCGAACTGAATGCAGTGAAGGATTTGCTGGGACATGCCAACCTCGCTGCCACACAGGTATACACGCATAATTCGATCGAAAAGCTAAAAGCAGCTTACGATAAGGCGCACCCTAAAGCTTAGTTTATCATTCTAAATTTTTAAATCATGAAGCTAAATATGCATTCCATTCATTTTGACGCCGACGTCAAACTCTTGGATTTTATTCAGAAAAAGCTGGACAAGCTGGAAACATTCTATGATCAGATCGTAGATGGTGAAGTTTTCCTGAGATTGAATAATTCTAAAGTTGAAAACAAAACCGTCGAGATCAAATTGAATATTCCTGGAAATCAGTTGTTTGCGAAAGAAGAGGCAAAGACGTTCGAAGAGGCTACAGATCAGGCAGCTGAAGCTTTGAGGCGTCAGTTACGAAAATTCAAAGTAAAGCAAAGCGCCTGATAATCCAGGTTAATACATTCCAAAGGGCTCGGATTTTTCCGGGCCCTTTTATATTTTAAGACAATGGATATTTTGCAACCTATTCGTGACATGCACCCCGCACTTGGCGGAATTGTGATCTTTGCAGTGGCATTTGTCATCGGCCTCATCATACGGCAGCTGTTCTTTTATGTTTTGAACAGGCTCTCATCGACCGACAACGACCGGGTCATCGTGAACTCGCTCAAATCACGTATGAAGGGCACATTATTTATTTTCATTCCCCTGATTGTCCTTAATTCATTACTAGGCCAGCTTAATATCAGTGAGAGTTTACAAAACACACTGCATCAAATTCTGTATGTACTTACAGTAGCATCGATCACAGTTGTGGCTGTTCGCCTGATCCATGTAATTCAGGACGTACTTTTCGATAAATACGACATCAGCAGTAAGGACAACCTGAAGGCACGCCAGGCACGCACACAGATTATTTTTCTCCGGAAAATTTCCACGATCATCGTAGTCATTTTTGCTATCGCCATTATGATGTTAACCTTTGAAGGGGTGAGAAAATACGGCACTACCCTCCTCACCTCCGCGGGTGTTGCCGGTATTATCATCGGATTTGCAGCGCAGAAAACGATCGCCAATCTGCTGGCAGGATTTCAAATCGCCTTTACACAACCTATCAAAATTGACGATGCCGTCGTCGTAGAAGGTGAATGGGGATGGATCGAGGAAATTAACCTGACATATGTAGTGGTGAAAATATGGGACCTCAGGCGGTTGGTTTTACCCATCACTTATTTTACGGATAAGCCTTTTCAAAACTGGACCCGTAATTCTGCTCAAATTATCGGTTCAGTATACCTGTATACCGATTACACCGTTAAAGTGGAAGCGTTACGAAACGAATTTA
The DNA here is from genome assembly GCA_050301235.1 of Chitinispirillaceae bacterium. Taxonomy (GTDB): domain Bacteria; phylum Fibrobacterota; class Chitinivibrionia; order Chitinivibrionales; family Chitinispirillaceae; genus JAFGIN01. The sequence continues at coordinate 2,917 of JBNKZD010000310.1, forward strand.
AACAGATACTTGAAAGTACTGATCTCTGGGATAAACAGATCAGCAATGTTCAGGTTTCAGATACGAACGAAAGAACGATGACAGTACGTTTTCTTATGACTGCAATAGATTCGCCCACTGCATGGGATCTGCGCTGCCTTGTACGCGAAAAACTTATTGATTTCATTCAAAAAAAATACCCGGATGCACTTCCGCGCACCCGGGCTGAATTACTTAAGCAATAAGATTGTCAGGATAATCCGAATGCCGATTTTATGTTATCGACATAGTCAAGCTTCTCCCATGTAAACAGTTCAACGTCCATGTCAACCTTTCGGCCTTCAGGGGAGGTGAAAGTTTTTGTAACCACCTGGTTTTCCTTACCCATATGGCCGTATGCGGCGGTTTCAATGTAAATCGGGTTTCTTAATTTGAGCCTGGTTTCAATAGCATAAGGTCGCATGTCGAATATTTGCTCAATCTTGCGGGCGATTTCACCATCGGTCATATCCACCTTTGCAGTTCCATAGGTATTTACAAAAATCCCCAGTGGTTCAACCACACCAATGGCATAGGATACCTGGACCAGCACCTCATCAGCCAGTCCGGCAGCTACCATATTTTTGGCAATATGACGGGTTGCGTATGCAGCAGACCTGTCAACCTTTGAAGGATCTTTACCTGAAAATGCCCCTCCACCATGAGCACCTTTTCCGCCATACGTATCAACAATGATTTTACGTCCCGTAAGTCCTGTATCTCCGTGCGGCCCTCCGATAACAAACTTTCCGGTAGGGTTGATGTGATACGTAATTTCATTAGTGAATAATTTCTGAAGATCGGGCTTCAACTGATCACGCACCCGAGGAATAAGGATTTCGATCATATCCTTTTTGATACGGGCAAGCATTGTCTCATCATCAGCAAACTCATCATGCTGAGTTGAAATTACAATGGCAACGATACGCTGTGGAACATTGTCATCACTGTATTCAATGGTGACCTGCGCCTTCGCATCGGGCCGTAAATATGTAATATCCTTATTTTCCCTTCTGAGTGCTGCCAGCTCAATAAGAATCTTATGTGAGAGATCAAGTGCCAGCGGCATATAATTTTCTGTTTCCTTGGTTGCGTAACCAAACATCATTCCCTGGTCACCGGCACCCTGCTCTTCAGGATTTGTCCGGTCAACGCCCTGATTGATATCGGGAGACTGTTCATGTATTGCAGAGATCACACCGCATGAATTGCCGTCGAACATGTATTCTCCCTTTGTGTAGCCGATGGAATTGATCACATCACGCGCTATCCGCTGTACATCGAGATAGGCCTCTGATTTGACTTCTCCACTCAGTACTGTAAGACCCGTAGTGACAAGCGTTTCACATGCAACTTTACTGTTCTTATCGAACGCAAGAAAATTATCAATTAAAGCATCCGAAATCTGATCGGCTACTTTGTCAGGATGTCCCTCTGATACAGACTCCGAGGTAAATAAATAAGGCATATAAATTCGTTTTAAAGCGGCGTAAAAATACAGTAATTAATAGCAAATATGAAAATCCATTCAGGAATAGATCAACGGGCCTGGAGTAAGAAAACAGTTGGAATTTTATGTAAATCAACAGAAATATCCCGCCAATCATGAATCGTAGCTGAAAATATCCATTCCTGGTCCCCGGTTACATCCCGGGCAATGCACAGTTCTGTACTTCTGGATGAAACCTTTAAAATAGAAGCCAGCAGCTGATTGTTCCTGTAGGGTGTTTCAATGAAAATATGCGTTGAACCATCCGACCGGGAATTCTTTTCTATCTTACGGATAGCCTGCTCCCTGTTATTTTCGTCGATAGGCAAATATCCGTGAAATGTGAAGGATTGGCCATTAAATCCCGATGCCATCAGTGCCAGGAAAATCGAAGAAGGTCCGGTAACAGGCACCACCCGTATCCCATGCCTGTGGGCAAATGAAACCACCAGGGATCCGGGGTCTGCAATACCCGGGCATCCGGCCTCAGATAAAATCCCGACACTCTTTCCTTCTAAAACCGGTTTCATCAGAACCGCTATTTCTTCAACAGACGTATGTTTATCTACCTTTCTAAATACTAGATCTTCAATCACTTGCCCAGTGTTGAGTCCGCTGATAAACCGTCGTGCAGTTCGAATATTTTCAACAAGGAAATAGTCCAGCTCACCGGCGAGCCGATGAACCTGTGGGGACAATACTTCAGTATGGCCTTCGGCAACTACGCTTGGAAGCAGATAAATTGTACCCTTGCTCATGATTTCTCTAAGATAGCCCACCCATCACTATTTTCAATGGGCTTTCTAAGGCCTTCAGGATACTACTTTCCTCAACTCGTTACGATAAGCAGAGGGGCTCTTTCCGGTAAATTCCCTGAACTGCTTATTAAAATGGGAAAAATTATTAAACCCACTCTGATAACAAATCTCGGTAATACTTATAGGCTGTTCTGAAAGTAATTTCACAGCGTGCACAAGACGATACTCATTGACAAACTGCGTAAATGTTTTGCCTGAAATCTTCTTAAAGTACCGGCAAAATGCGGGAACCGTCATGCTCACCTGATCCGCCATTTCGGGAAGAGGAATGGAATTCTGAAAGTTTTCACGAACATGCGCAAATATCTGATTCATTCTTTTGTTGTCCTGGGGCTCGATCTCCAGAGCTATTCTTTCACTATTCAATAATGAATACTCCTTGGATGTCGCCAGGTCCTGCATAATCTTCAGTAGGGAAATAATACGCTCGAAAGGCTCTTTTCCCCTGAGCTTTTCCATTTTTGCCCCGACCCGTCTTTTCGTTTTTCCATGGAATACAATTCCCTGCTGCGCTCTTTCGAGCAATTTACGGATGGACTGCATCTCAGGAATATCAAAGAAATTTTCACCTAAGAATTCCTGACGCATTTGTATAATCGTTTCCGACTTATTTCCTGTAAGGCGGTCTGTAAATCCAAAGTGCGGTAAATTAGACCCTAAAAAAATCAGGTCGCCATTCTGATAATACGAAACCTGGTTTCCAATGTGCCTCTTTCCCGTACCACCATTCACATATACCAGCTCCAACTCCGGGTGTACGTGCCAGAGCGGGCTCTTGTTCCGGCAGGGGTCGGCATACTGACGTATCAATACCGAATTCCCAAAACCGGGATCTATCTTCTCAAGTAAAGGTTTTGCTGTTTTCATTAGACGAAATTAGAACTTAAATGGGGAGAAGTTATGATGTCAATTATCCAAAAAGTGTTCTATATTAACCTGGTAATCTTTCTATCCCTAAAATGTTGGTAATATAACACATATATCCGCAAATTCCTAGCAAGATACTCTATCGGCCTGCCTATATCTTTGTACAAATGATTTTTTCACCTAAAACTATTTTAATTATGAAAAAGAAAATCATGACCTTTACATTGGCAGGAGCACTTATGTTAAGCGCTGCTGGTTCGTTCGCAGGTTCCCGGGTTCCGTTCATTAAATTGGAGCGTTCGGGAGAGCAAGGTTTGCATTTATATATGGATTCATTATCAGATCTTGCCCAACTGACAATTTATGACACTGATAAGGTGGTTCTATTTCAGGACAAGATCGATCAGAAATTTGACTTCAAAAGAAAGTTTGATCTTTCAAAACTCCCGGATGGATCGTACATCTTTGAGATTGATCATGGAAATCAGATTAAGCAGTATTCGTTCACTATTCTGAACAATGAGGTTTCGATCGCAGATCATTGCGCGGCCATATTTAAGCCGACGTTCATCTCCAAAGAGTACAATCTTGATATCTCCTATCTCAACCTGGACAAAGAGGCAGTTTCACTCAGTATTTATGACCAGAATGGAAAAAACCTGGTGAGTGAAAAGGTCGTGAACAAACAGATTGTTGAAAAGAGATATGACCTCTCATTATTGCCAAATGGCAACTATCAGGTTGTAATCAAAACAGCAGATCGAGTATTTGTTCATACTGTAACGATCTAATAACCTCGTTTTCAACCTAAATTTTAAGGGCCGTTTCCCTATATTTAATTATGGGGAAATGGCTCATTTTTTTTGGAATCATTCTGATCATCATCGGGATCGCGATTCAATTCGGAATTCGATTCCCCTGGCTTGGCAAACTACCGGGAGATATCTCCTTCGAATCCGGGAACACCCGCGTGTATATTCCCTTCACCACAAGTATTTTGCTGAGCATTGTCCTGAGTATCCTGGTTTATATTTTCCGGTGGTTAACGCGTTAAGATCTGAGAAAATCCTGCAGCAGGGCCAATAATTCATCTGGCTTTTCAGCATGAACCCAATGACCTGCCCCCTGAATCGTTTCAATCCTGGCGTTGGGAAACAATTGATTGATCAGAATATAATCATCATCCTTTACATAGTGGGAATTCCCCCCGCGAACAAACATCACCTTCTTGGCTGTCGTTAATGGATTTTCAACGCCCTTACCAATTTCATCAATATTTTTCTCAATTACTTCCAGGTTCATCTTCCATTCAAAGCCGCCTTCCTTTTTTCGCTGAAGGTTTTTCAATAAAAATTGCCGCTGCCCAAAATCTGTTATATCACGTGCCAGCATCTCATCAGCTTCATTTCTCGAAGTAATCGATGCCACCGGCAGGGATTTTAATGCATCGATTATTTGCTGATGATGAACAGGGTATGCTTTTGGTGCAATATCAACCACTACGAGGTGATCCCACATGTCGGGGTGCTGCAATGCAAAAGTCATAGCGGTCTTACCCCCCATTGAATGCCCTATGATGGATGGCTGATCAATATGATGTGTTTTAATGAATTCCACGAGATCATCC
>JBNKZD010000311.1:0-4613 GCA_050301235.1 Chitinispirillaceae bacterium
ATTAAAAATTTTGGATGAATACAAGAAATCAGGCGGATAAAATTGATTAGTGATAATGGACCTGAAAGGGCAGATCAGCAGCATGATATTCTTGCAGTTGATGATAATCCGGTTAGTTTACAACTACTTAAAAAAATTTTAAAAAAAGCAGGATATCATGTCCGTCCCGCTCACAATGGTACTCTCGCATTGAGATCTGTTCAATCTAAGCGGCCCGATCTGATTCTTCTCGATGTAAAAATGCCCGATATGGATGGCTTTGAAGTCTGTCGGCGTTTGAAGTCAGATGAAAAGAGCCGTGATATTCCTATCATATTTATCAGTGGTTTAGGTGAGACTACTCAAAGGGTCCAGGGCTTTAATGTTGGAGGTGTTGATTATATTGGAAAACCATTTGAGCCGGAAGAGGTGTTGGCTCGTGTAAAGACACACCTGCGGTTGAGGGAATTGACTGAGCTGCTTGAGCAAAAAGTTAATGAACGTACTGATGAATTGATGTATGTAAACAAGAAACTTATGCAGGAAATTATTGAACGAAAAAGGGCTGAAGAGGCGTTACGAAAAAGGGAAGCTTTGTTGAATATGACGCAAAAGCTTTCCCGAGTAGGTGGCTGGGAATACAATATTGATTCCGGAGATACATTTTGGACCGATGAGACCTACAGGATTCATGAAATTCCCAAAGATCCTGGTATAGATCATATTCAGGCGAGTCTAATGTGTTACAGACCGGAAGACCGTCCGATCATAATGAACGCATTTCGACAGGCGTATGAGAAGGGAGAATCTTATGATTTTGAATTACCCTTTATTACCTGCAAAGGGGGACATCTATGGATCCGCACAACTGCGCAACCTGTTTATGAAGAAGGCAAAGTGGTACGACTGATTGGGAATATTATGGACATTACTGAAAGGAAATTGGCTGAACAGGAAATTATAGAGTATCGTCAACATCTTGAAGAGCTGGTGTCGATACGGACAAAAGAGTTATCAGAAACGAACAAACAACTGGTAATAGCAAAAGAACAGGCTGAGTCCGTCAATCGCGCAAAAAGCGTTTTTCTGGCAAATATGAGTCATGAATTGCGCACACCTCTTAATGCGATACTTGGTTTTTCCCGTTTGATTATTGAAGGTCCTGATGTTACAGAGGAGCAGAGGAAAAATCTGGATATAATCAATGTAAGTGGTGGACATCTTTTAAATCTGATCAACAATGTCCTTGATATTTCAAGGATTGAGTCGGGGCATATTGCTCTGGAGGTTGCACCTTTCGATTTTAATCAGTTACTTCAAGAAATGAAGTCGTTGTTGTATGTAAAAGTAAATGAAAAGGGGTTGAGCTTTGTTGTTGAACAGTCCCCCGAACTTCCGCAGCGGATTGAAACTGACGGGGGTAAGTTGCGTCAGGTATTAATCAACCTGATCGGAAATGCAATCAAGTATACAAATCAGGGCGGTGTTATCCTGAGGGCAAAGGTAGCTGAGAGGATATCTGTAGATCAAATAAAGCTGAGATTTGAAGTAGAGGATACTGGTCCGGGTATTAGTGAACCGGACAGGAAACAGATATTCCAACCCTTTGTCCAATTAATAAAACAGGGCGCGATTGAAACAGGAACCGGGTTGGGACTCACGATATGCAGGCAGTATGTTGGCCTCATGGGAGGGCAGATCGATGTTATCAGTAAGGAAGGTAAAGGATCTGTTTTCTTTTTTGAAATACTGGTAAAAGAGCTTCCATCAGTGGAAATAGCTGTTACACCGACGCACGGTCGCGTTATCGGACTCGAAAAGGGACAACCACGTTATCGTTTATTATTAGCAGAAGACCAGCTTGAGAATCGCATGTTACTTCACAAGATACTTCAACCCCTTGACTTTGATATAAGAGAGGCACTGAATGGGAAAGAAGCTGTTGAGATTTTTGAACAGTGGCATTCCGATCTGATCTTTATGGATATTCGAATGCCGGTGATGGATGGATTGGAAGCAACTCGTCGTATAAAGGCAACTGATGCCGGGAGGCATACAAAGATTATAGCTGTTACCGCTCAGGTTTTTGAGGAGGAAAGAACAAAAATCATGGAAGTCGGGTACGATGATTTTATTCGGAAGCCCTATAGTGAAACGGAACTATTTGATGCCCTGGCCAGACATTTGGGTTTGCGGTTTGTTTACGAAAAGAAGCAGGTAGCTCCATCAGGGGAACCGGAAATGAGATTACAACCTGAACAGTTGGCTGCTTTACCTCAGGACATGGTAAAGGAATTGCACCAGGCGACAGTAGGATTGGATCCGGAACGTATCAACGATTTAACAAATCAGATCTTGCAGTATGATCCGGCAGTCGGCAGGGTGCTTCAGAAATTAGCAGACAGGTTTGATTATGTTCGCCTGCTTCAGATTATGGATGAATATGCAAAAATGAAAAGGAAAACTGATAAATAGTCCACTCTAAAAAGGTATAAAAAACACTTCTGGAGATGATCATGGACACGAACAAGCGCATTCTCTTAGTGGAAGATGATCCCAACGATATTGAGCTTACTCTCAACACTCTAGGTGAATACAATCTCGCCAACAATATTGATGTCACCCGCGATGGTGTGGAAGCGCTGGATTTTATCTATAAGAGAGGAGCGTATGTGTCGCGAGCGGGCGGTAATCCTGTTCTTATTCTTCTGGATCTGAAGATGCCAAAAATTGATGGTGTCGAGGTACTCAGGAGGCTCAAATCCGATGAGAAAATGCGTATTATCCCGGTAGTCATCCTGACCTCTTCACGTGAAGATCGAGATCTGGCTGAATGTTACAGGCTTGGGGTTAATGCGTATGTTGTAAAACCGGTTCACTTTGCTGAATTTATAGAAGCTGTCAGGCAGCTTGGTGTTTTCTGGTTGCTGATTAATGAGCCTCCACCGATAAAAGGGAAATGATTTTGCATCCTGTTATGTGAAGTAAAACATGCGTTTCTGATACCGGGAGGTTGATTATTTCAAAGAACATCTGGAAATTGAATCTACAATGGAAACTGCTTCTGATGGTAATAATTGCTTTGACCGCTTTCGTTTTTTATACAATGTACGAATATTGGCTTTTATCAAGAACTAGTATCAATGGACCTGTTTACAAAGAAATCATCATGAATAAAAATCTTGTTGCAAGTATTCTCCCCCCGCGTGAATATGTCATTGAATCACATCTGCTGACATTGCAGATGAGAAATGAAAAAAAACCGGACGAACTGGAAAAGTTGATAAAAAAATTCAAAATCATGAAAAAAGATTACATTAAGGGAAATATTTACTGGAGTGAGAAATTGCCGGATGGAGAGCTGAAAAAGTCATTGACAAAAGAATCGTATAAACCTGCCATGCGATATTTTGATTTAGTGGAAAAGCAATATATTCCGGCAGTGAGAGCTTATGATACAGCTAAAGTTGATTTATTACTAAACGGGAGTATTAAGGATGCATACGAAACCCATCGGGCTGCCATAAACAATACGGTGAAAATAGCCGAAATTGAAAGTTCAAGAATAGAAAGAACCGCCAATGAAACAATTCGATGGACAAAATTAAGCGCAATAGTTTTTGCAATCATTTTTTTGGGTATGGTTATATCTGTTGCCTTTTACATTCAGTCTGATTTCACTGCACGAAAGCGGGCGGCGGAGGAGATCCTCAATCTCAATGAGGTCCTTGAGCAGAGAGTGGTAGAACGGACAAAGCAATTAGAAGATACAAATAATGAGCTGGAAGCTTTTGCTTACTCGGTGTCGCACGATTTGCGGGCTCCGTTGCGGCATATTGATGGTTTTTTAGAATTACTGCAAAAGAGGATCGCACCAGGGCTTGATAAGCAGAGCCGTCATTATATGAAAAACATCACCGATTCATCAAGACAGATGGGAAATTTGATAGATGACCTGCTTTCCTTTTCACGTTTGGGGCGTAATGCGATGTCCATGCAAAAAATTGATTGTGACAGTTTGGTACAGGAGGTTATCAGGGATTTTATGCCGGATATCTGCGGAAGGAAAATCATATGGAAGATCGACGAGTTGCCGGAGGTCACTGGGGATCGCACCATGCTGCGGCTGGCATTAGTGAATCTGATTTCCAACGCATTGAAGTTCACCCGGACTCGTGAGCAAGCAGAGATTGAAATCGGGTGGTTGCCGGATATTAAAAATGAGTATGTTATTTTCGTCCGGGATAATGGTGTTGGTTTTGATATGGTATATGTGGACAGACTTTTTAATGTTTTTCAGCGTCTGCACAGGATTGAAGAGTTTGAGGGTACCGGGATCGGACTGGCCAATGTGCGCCGGGTTATCGCTCGTCATGGAGGAAGGACATGGGCAAGGGGGGAAATTAACAAAGGCGCTGCATTTTATTTAGCTTTGCCCCGGTTCGAACAAGGGGCGTAACTGATGAACCGTAAAATTCACATTCTACATCTGGAAGATGATATAACAGATGCCGAGCTTATCCAGGCAATGCTGGAGGAATCAGGGGTACGCTGTGATGTTAAACGTGTGGATACCAGAAAAGGATTCAGTGAGGCACTTGTCGAAAGCACCTATGATATTATACTCGCAGATT
>JBNKZD010000312.1:0-1945 GCA_050301235.1 Chitinispirillaceae bacterium
ATTTTTTTAATTCTCTGCGCACCTCTGTGTCCTCTGCGTTTTAAAATTTTTTGTAGTTAGGCAACTACTATGGAAAATGTACTGGTCGTTATTCAAAAAAAATGAACACAGGGACGGAGATATGTGTGGGTAAAGATCAGCGCATCGGGAGGGGAGTCAAAAAGACGAATGCCATTGATCTGAAAAAAAATAAAATTGTGCACAATGGCATTTGCTTTTTGCGGGGGAGGGTGCGTTGTTACAACGCAAGCCCCTCCCCCAGTTGCGAAATTAAAAATTTATTGCGATTAACAACCCTGCACCACAGGGATAAAAATATCGCACTTCGGTTCCGCATCCAGGGGCATATCTTATGAAATTGCTGCACCGATCAGAATTTTATTCCAGACATTATTTGATTTTATATACTTATATTCAATCCATCCTCCACTTAAGTAGATGATATTTGATGAAGAAGACCTCATCCATTTTGTAGCCAGGCTGACAATGTATGTTGTATCGTCGATACAATCAATCTTAACGAATTCCAGGTAATTGAAATCACCATTTTTGTCAGCCAGAGATTTAATACCGCTATCAGGCAAAATTGTTATTTTGATTGAATCAAGATCTGGCAACATGCTTTCATCTATCAAATGATTCGATACTATTACATTTTTATTATCTTTCAATAGTCCATAGTCAATCATATCCTTATGTACCAGACCATCTGTAAGCGCTTTCCGGACAACTTCTTTATAATTCTGACTGTATTTTGAACCTGGAGTATGGTTTTTCGTGTTTTCAATAAAATTAAATACCTGATCAAATTTTAAACCATTATCGAGATCTGATGTACAATTACAGATAATCAAAGAAGCAAAACCCGCTAAAACCATTCCTTTTAAACAATTCATTGTTACCTCCCAAATTTAAAATGAAGTGAATGTCTTTCTTTAATTATAATTGATAATGGGCGAGATAACCAGAAACAGACATAAATAATGTATTCCTTATGAATACATCCATTTCCCATACAAACAGCAGCTACGGGACAAAATGATAGAGAAAAGAGCGATTTACGCATTTAATACGTGTTTTATACTATTTCACCTCAAGGAGAAATAAACTCATTATTTCCATTTACTACAATAATTAATGGCTCTACAAGCCATAATTTTGTAACTCTTTAGCAACACCCCCTCACTCTAAACTGCGTTAGTTCGGACGGAGGGTGCTAACCGTAATGGCAATGAAGGTTAGCTGTATTTTCTGACCCAGGTGTACTCACCGCAGGGCAGAAAATACCGGCTCGCGATAGCGAGAGCCCGGAGGATGATGCCTGCCCACCAAAAAGGGCAGAGAGCAGCCGGCCCGAAGAAACGCCCAAGGTATTATTTTTCTACTTTCGCAAAAAATTGTGTGAAATGGGTGCAAGTCGTTTACATGTTCCACTATGAAACCGCAGAGTACCGCAAAGTTCTTCACATGCACCATTTGTTCCGCGTGAAAATGGTGTACTGAACTCTGATTTCTACCCCGGCGAGGTTGCATTTTCACCCTGGCTTCAGGTTTCTTTTCCGATTTTGCTAATGTCCAGCAACAATCATTTTACTTCGATATGTATATCCGCCGGTATCCATTTCCAGAATGCAGGAACGATTCGCAATCTTTCGTAAGTCAGCAGCGATTGTGTAACGACCAGCTTTCTGATACATTCTGGTCGAATGCCAAATAATCCTTCCTTGTAAATCGACAAGGCGCAGAAGAACTGAACCGTCACTGGTCAATTCATATCCAAATCCTTTAGAGGTCTGATAAAGTGCTCTATTTTTAGAAGTACAATTCTGTAAAATAACTCTGCTTGCAGGCCATTCGATTACTACCGTATCACTATATCCCCAACCACCGGGATTATAAATTGCTTTTTTCGGATTTGCATTGCGAATCGACTTCATGTTTGTTG
>JBNKZD010000313.1:0-11749 GCA_050301235.1 Chitinispirillaceae bacterium
TATAAGTCGATGTATCTATTTGAGCTGGAAATACGATGTTAAGCCCTAGCCCCTTTAAACCTTTTGTATGTTTTTTAGAAAACGCACTGATTCTACCACCGTGCCCTTCAATGATTGATTTGACGACACACATTCCAAGTCCGGTTCCTCCCACCCCTTTTTTACTTGTTTGAAACGCTTTGAATAAATTTTTTAACATTTCATCACTACACCCATCGCCATCATCACTCACTTGACATCGAATAGTTGTTTTTGATTGTTTAATTCTGATTGTAACATGTTCTGCACCCGCTTCAAATGAATTTTTAAATAGATTAACATAAACCTGATCAAGTTTATGCCAGTCTCCATTAATTATGAATTGATTTGAGTTGTCATAATCAAATATGAATTTATCACTATACCTTTCAAAGTTATTGTCAATGCATCTTTTAATTAAATTAACTAAATTAACAGGTGTCCCCTTTTTAATAACTGTTGATTTTGAAAATTCCAGAATTTCTTTACTAAAATTGGCCAATCTTGTTACAGATTCTGTTATTCTGTGCACCATTTTCTGTGCAAACTCATTAAGATCACCTTTCATCTGCAACATTTCAGCATAACCCGAAATAGCAACCGCATAATTCCTTATCTCATGATTAATCATAGCAGCTGACTGTCCGATTTCTTTCAATACTTGAACATCCTCAAGTTCCTTATATGCTTCTTGAAGTTTTTTATAAGTTACTTCTCTCTCAAGAATAATCCCTGTAAGTTTTTCAATAAATAAAAAATTTACAACTGTACTAAAACAGAGTATCCCAATAATTGTGAAACAAGGAATCACAGTTACAAGGCGATATCCTTTTAAAATTCCAGACATATCAGCAATACCGCTAATTGATAGTATGATTATACCTAATAGATGAAATAAGAAAAATTTATGTTGAAATGAATTACCTTTCCTGAGGTATTTTACAGTTATAATGAAACTTACGACTATTGAAACAAGCATATATGGAGCAAAAATAAAACTATACAGCGTTGTTCCTACTACCTCATCACCAGACTGGATCAGCATCAAATGCGTAAAAAATGTTAGTGAAATAAGTGTAGCAATAATAAATTGCCATCTGATTATATTGAGGTTTTCTTTTTGAACTAATAATAATATGTACCAAAGCCCGCATGGTGGGAAAAATGATGCAATTATATGCTGAATTTTGGTCCAATGCAAAATCTGTGTTGTTGGCTGTAACCAGATATCAATAGCACTGAACGAGCAAAGCAATAAATTAAATATTCCGAAAATAAGAAAACTTTTATCAAAACGGGCACGAATCTGGATTACAATGAAAACCAGGCTCATCGAAATGAGGAATGCACAGAGAATTTCCAGAAAAAAAAGAATCATCTATACCAGCTTTTATGAAAGTAATCGTATCCGGACAGTTAACAACGCGGCGCTTATGAGAGATTACCTGAAATAATTAACGTAGTTATAATTCAATTAAACGAGATGAAAATACTATAAAGTAGAATTCTACCATAGTTATTTTTAAAGTCCAAGTTAGAATTTTGTTAAGCGTTCAAAGTTCAGGGTTCGAAGGTTCTTGAACGTTGAACCATTAACGCTGAACGATTTCAACAAAAATATATCTATTCTTGCTGAAATCGTATTTTTTAAAATAACAGATTCTGCAAATGCGAAACAGAACGGCAGGGAATCAGTGAAATCGCTGATTTTTTCTTGAATTGTTCGAGATTTTTCACTCCATAAGGGATGATACACTCCCGAAATCCCATCTGCGCAAGCTCTTTGAGCCGGTTGGGGATCATGCTGACTGTCCGGACTTCACCGCCAAGTCCGATTTCTCCAATAAATGCGCAGTCTGCGCGCAGTGGTTTATTCACAAAGGAGGATATTACCGATGCTGCGACACTCAGATCAATCGATGGTTCCGATACGGAAAGTCCACCGGCTATATTAAAAAAGATATCATGATCACCGATAAACAATCCGCCATGCCGCTCCAGAACCGCAAGCAACAGTGCAAGCCGTTTCTGATTTATCCCGTTTGCAACCCTCTGCGGCATGCCGAAATGTGATTTATTTACTAACGCCTGAAGTTCTACAACCAGTATGCGGCTCCCTTCAAGCACAGGCGATACCGAAGTACCGATTTGTGGGTTACCTCTATTGGTAAGGAAAAACTCTGATGCATTCTTGACTTCAATGAGCCCGCCATCGGCCATGGAGAATACCGCAATCTCCCCGCTGGGACCAAAACGGTTTTTTACCGCCCGCACGATACGGTAATCATATCCCGGATCACCTTCAAAATAAAGCACCGTATCGACCATATGTTCCAGCATTCGCGGACCGGCAATCGCTCCATCCTTGGTAACATGACCGATGAGAAAAAAGATCGTCCCGGAACTCTTTGCATAGTGAAGCAGCATCGATGTACTCTCGCGAATCTGCGCAACGGACCCCGGCGAGCTTTCAAGCTCATCACTGTGAATTGTCTGAATCGAATCGATAATGACAATTTCAGGTTTGTGCTCTGCAAGAACCGATAGAATAACTTCCACCGAAGTTGATGGAAGTATCTGAAGTGCATCGCCTTTACATTTCAGTCTCCTTGCGCGCATCGAAACCTGTTCAGGAGATTCTTCCCCGGAAACATACATCACTTTTTTTGATGCCATTGCAAGTCTTGATGACAGCTGAAGCATCAATGTCGATTTTCCAATACCGGGATCCCCTCCCAGAAGAATAAACGCACCCTTTACGAGTCCACCGCCAAGTACACGATCCATCTCCTTAAAACCGGAAAGAAATCGCGGCTCCGCAGTATCCTGACACTCTATAATCGGAAGTGGTTTACTATCAAGTTGCGAACTGTTCTTACCGCTGAAATTACTTTTTCTACCACCAGAAGCTCCTCTGAACTCACTGATACAATCCCAGACTCCACAGTTATCACACTTTCCCTGCCACCGGGGATAATCCTGACCACATTGGGTACAGACGTAGGAGGTTTTAGTATTTTTTTTCATTTCTAAATTTTTCTGAGGTAATTGCAAAAATCTACATGATTTGCAGCTTCAATATTCTCATTAGTCTCAATCGCCTCTCTCCCCGACCCTCTCTCCACTCATGGAGAAAGGGGGTTCTCGCATTCTTCTCTCTTCTTTCCCCCTCTCCATTCACCAATGGAGAGGGGGACCAAGGGGGTGAGGCAACGAGAATTGTGAGAATTTCCATAGTCTCATTAGTCTCTCTCGCCTCTCTCCCCAACCCTCTCTCCACCCTGTGGAGAAAGGGGGATTTCGCATTCTTCTCTTCTTCCCCCTCTCCATTCACCAATGGAGAGGGGGACTGAGGGGGTGAGGCGAACGAGAATCCCGCGGTTCACTGATCCTTATCATCCGCCAACGCACTATTCTGAGCCCTTCCCGGCAGAACAAACTTCTTATCAGCAATACGGTCATCTTTTCGCAACTTTCCTAAATCAACCGGCGCCGAATACGCATCTTCGTCATCAACAGCATAGTGCATTTTACGTTGACCGCGTATAAACTGCTGAATATAAGGATTCCGTGATTTTCTGATTTCACCCGGAGTTCCATCAAAAATGATTTTCCCCTCATGGATCATCGCTATTTTATCGGCAATTTTATATGCGGAACCGATATCATGGGTCACAACGATCGATGTCATACCTAGTTTACTTCTCAAACTGAGCATAAGATCGTTGATTTTATCGGTCATGATCGGATCAAGCGCTGAAGTAGGCTCATCATAGAGCATGATCTCAGGTTTCATCACAAGTGCTCGCGCCAGCCCTACCCTGCTTCGCATTCCACCGGAAAGTTCCGCAGGCATTTTGAACTTGAATTCTTCCTTAAGACCCACCATCTCGAGAGATTCCCCGATAATCTGGTTGATCTCTTTTTCGGTAAGCTTTGTATGTTCCCGAAGAGGAAATGCAAGGTTTTCACCAACACTCATCGAATCAAAAAGCGCCGCACCTTGAAATAGAATACCGAAACGATTACGGTAACGGTCAAAATCTGAAGGTTTCACGATGGGTGATGATATGACCATATCATCAAGAAGAATGCGACCGCCATCAGGGAAGATCAACCCGATTATGTGGCGGAAGAGAACGGTCTTACCGCTGCCTGATTGACCTATAACACAGGTTATCTCGCCACTTTTAATCTCGAGGTTAATGTCATCAAGGACAACCTGCGTACCAAAATGTTTTTTCAGATGTTCAATTTTCAGCATTTCTAAAATCCTGAATCAGGAGCTTCCATCCCTTCAGCCAGATTCTCAAACCGCGCGAAATCTTTAACAAAAGCACAGTTTGCGGTACCAATCGGACCGTTACGCTGCTTTCCTATGATAATTTCAGCTTTACCCTTCACGTTTTCATCGTCTTTATTATACACTTCATCACGATACACGAACAGCACAATATCAGCATCCTGCTCGATAGCTCCGGACTCTCTGAGATCGCTGAGCTGCGGTCGATGGTTTCCGGTTCTCGCTTCCACCGCACGGGAAAGCTGCGACAGCGCAATCACCGGCACTTCCAGTTCTTTGGCAACTTCTTTGAGCGCCCGTGATATCTGTGAAATTTCCTGTTGTCTGCTCTCAACCTTTGATGATGAATTCATCAACTGAAGGTAATCGATGATAACCAGCTTAAGCCCATGCTGAGCTTTGAGCCTTCGCAGTTTTGCCCGAAGTTCAAGAACTGTGATTCCAGGGGTATCATCGATAAAAATTGGTGCCTCGGATAGTGGCCCAGCTGCGAAACTCAATTTGGGAAGATCCCGTTTCGGTAAGGTACCACTTCTCAACTGATGCATATTGACGCGTGCCTCAGAACATAACATACGCTGTACCAGCTGGCCTTTTGACATTTCAAGTGAAAAGATTGCGGTTGGCTGTTTTGTCTTGACAGCGACATTAAGCGCAAGACTGAGACAGAAGGCGGTTTTACCCATCGCCGGTCGTCCGGCTACAATCACCAGGTCACCATGTCCAAGTCCGGTAGTCATATCATCGAGCTCCTTAAATCCAGTCAGGATCCCTTTAAAGGTGCCCTTTGAATACCCTTCGATATCTTCAAATGTTTTTGGGAGCAGCTGCGACATCGATTCAAATTTGTTTTTGACACGCGATTCTGATATGCTGAATATTTTTGATTCTGCAGTATCGAGCACATTCTGAGCTTCTTTTTCATGGTCGAAACAATCGGTAGTGATCTCCCCCGCAATCGAGACCAGTTGACGAAGCGTCGCTTTTTCGATCAGAATACTGGCATAATATTCCATGTTGGAAGAAGTTGCAATACATTCGGCAAGTTCAGCAAGATAGGTCTCTTCACCCACTTCCTCGAGTTTTCCTCTTTTTGTCAAAGAATCCGCAAGGGTGATAATATCAATCGGGATGTTTTTTTCAAACATCTCCCGCATGCAAAGAAATATCTGCTTATTGGGATTTGAATAAAAACAGTTTTCATCCAGAAGATCCATCGCGTTGACAGCTGCCTCAGCATCAATCAGCATCGACCCAAGGATTGTTCTCTCGACATCAAGAGCCTGTGGTGGAATTCGATCGGTTAAATAGGTAACTGTTTTTTCTTTTTTTTCGAATGTTTTATTGTAAGGACCCATAAACTCCAAGACTATCAAGCAGTTCTTTAAATTTTTTCAGATCTTCCCATGCAGGACGTTTATATGACGCATTTTTCAGCAAAGCGTCAGGATGATAAATGACCATGCAGGGAATCGCGTTATATTTGAATACTTGTGAGCGCATATTCGAGATACTTTCGGAAGTACCAAGTAGCGCATGTGCTGCAATTCTCCCCAGAAGCAATATCGCTTTTGGTTGTATAATATCTATCTGTTTTTTTAATATCGGAAGACACGTTGCGATATCTGACTTTTTGGGATTTGTATCTGATGGTGGACGACATTTTAAAACATTTGTGACAAATGCATCCTTTGCCCGGTCGATCTGAACCGCAGCAAGCATCTGCGTAAGCAGCTGCCCCGCATCGCCAACAAACGGCAATCCCTGAATATTCTCTTCCTCACCGGGCGCTTCACCAATAATCAAAACGGGGGCATCAACATTACCCGATCCAAAAACCATTTTGTTGCGCGTCTGTGCCAGTTGACACTTCGAGCACCCCTCAAAGAACAGCTTTTTCATCGCTTCACGTTTCTGTTCAAAGGTCAGCTTCACAACTGGTGCTGCTGTAATCTCAGGAGCAGAAGAAGCAGCAGTAGCAGTTTTTCTGACACGGGGTGTAATTTCACTCCGGTCTATTTTACGCAGTGAAGAAAGCTTGCTTTTTGAATCACCTGCAGCAGATGTAACTGGCATTTGTGATGTAACAGTTGCCTGCGATGAAGTCTGCTGCGGTCTTACCGGTTTCGGAGCAACCTGCACGGCAGGAGTTACCGATTGCGGTACTGCTTGTTTTACAACCGGAGCGGTAACAGCCTTCTGAGCCTGAACCTGTTTACACAAAGATGGATCATCAAAGACCAGTGCCGGCATTTTCAGCAGTTTCTGCTGACGAAGGTAGGTAGCAAATAACGATTTAATATTCATGACTGAGATCCGGAATGTTCAGAAATTCTGTGCAGTATCCCACGGGCAGCTTCACCTTTACTTTGCAAAGCGAGTTCTTCACGGAATCCTTTTTTACCAAGCAGCACAACACGGGTAGTGTCAGATCCCAGCGCCTGATCAGCCCTGTTGAACACCATCATGTCTGCTCCCTTTCGCTCCATCTTCTCCCGTGCACGTGCTTCACCATCACCACTCTCCAGCGAAAAGCCACACACAAACTGCTTTGTTTTCTTAGCACACAATCCGGCCAGAATATCGGGATTGGGAACCAGCTCTATGGTGAGATTCTGCTTTTCGGAGCGGGGAATTTTTGTATCCGAAACCGCAACAGGACGATAATCACTTACCGCAGCCGCCATAATACAGATATCGCAATTGTCAAAATGCGATTCAAGTGCAGCTTTCATTTCTGATGCAGTTCGTACACTGATCACTTTCGCGTTGTACGGAAGAGCAACCGATGATGGTCCGGACACAACGATAACATCAGCACCGCTCAGAAGTGCTTCCTGTGCAAGTGCCGCCCCCATCTTACCAGATGATTTGTTAGTAATAACCCGAACCGGATCGATATTTTCTTCGGTTGGCCCGGAAGAGATCAGAACTGTTTTTCCTTTTAAAATCTCTGTTGAAGAAACCGCCGACACAACAGCATCTGCAATCTGTTCAACAGGAATCATCCGTCCCTCACCGGAAACGTTGCACGCAAGCTCGCCAAAATCCACCGGAAGAACCCGTATACCGCGCGAACTGCAAAGACGACAATTCTCCTGTGTCACTTTGTTCTGCCACATCACCGTATTCATGGCAGGAGCGATCATCAGTTTGTGTTCGGGAAACGAAAGTGCGGAGGTAGTTACAAGATTGTCTGCAATCCCATGAGCAATTTTCGCTATGGTATTCGCAGTTGCCGGAGCTACAAGGAAGAGATCACCCCACTCGGCAAGACGGATGTGATCCATATCGTAGTTGATTGAGTCATCCAGATACACCGGATTTCCACTCAACGTTCGAAGCGCTTCACTGCTGACAAGCTCTTTAGCTGCCGGTGTGAGCATCACTTTTATTTCACAACCTTTTTTTTTGAGCAAGCGGACAAGGAGTGGGATTTTATAAGCAGCTATCCCACCGGTAATCCCAATTACTATCCGCTTCATGCTACTCATTAAGCTTCATTATCTTGAGGCGGTTCTTCGCTCACTACAACCTGACCCTCAAAAAGACGCTTTAATGCAAGTGATGTCGGTTTCTCTGTAGTGTTGAGCATGTCAAGTCTGACCTGATCATTGATAAAACGCGCTTCCTGTGAAGCCATCAATACCGCTTTGTAACGGTTGATACCACGTTTTTCCAATTGTTCGAGATCCAATTCCAATAAATCAGCCATGACTTCCTCCTTTGAAACAATTTCCGAATATCCGGAAACACGCTTCAATACGCTTAATTGTTACTCTATATTTTGTATTAATTCGCGGATTTTTTCGATGTACTCTTTTAATTTCACCGACAAATGAGATATCTCGGTATCGTTTGCCTTTGACCCAATCGTGTTTGCTTCACGATTCATTTCCTGAAGTAAAAAACCAACACGCTTCCCTATCGGCGCATCAGCAGTAAAATCCTGTCGGAATTTTTCGATATGCGCTCTCAGCCTGGTACACTCCTCGGAAATATCCAGACGATCAGCCATAAGTGCGATCTCTGTAGCCATTCGAAGCGGATCAGGCGGACTTGCAATCAATTTTTCCACTTTTTCTTTCAGCGCGGCTGCGTACAGCTCGATTCTCTCCGGCGCCCGTTTCTCGATCACAGCAAGCGCATCACTGATCTCATCAAGCGTTTTCGCCATATCGGTGACCATATATGCGCCTTCAATTTCACGCGATTTCTGAAACTCTTTTAATGCCTGCTGAACAACCGGCAAGATATGCTCCCAAAGCATCTCATCATCAAACTCAGCAGCTTCTGTTTTTATAAAATCACTGAAATTAAGCAGTTGCGTGAGCGTCAGCGGTTCCTGTATCGAAAAACTCTCTTTAATTTCATTGAAAATAGTTACATAACTTTTAACCGATTCTTTGTCCCAGGTGAGCTTCGAAACGGTCTCTTCACGATCACAGGAGATTAGGACGGTTATGGAACCTCTGGAAACGGTAGATGAAATCTCTTTTTTGAGTCGCGGTTCAAGATTTGCGAAAAATCGTGGAAGTCGAATCTGAATCTCGGAATATCTGTTATTAACAGCCCTTATTTCGACCCGGTACAGCCCTGATGGGGTCGTTACCTCAGCGAGTCCGAAACCTGTCATGCTTTTAATGGGCATATTTTCGAGTAGTTCCTTAAGGAAAAAACCTTGTTAGGGTCTAAAAATCATTTGAAAATACATTAGAGGCGGGAAATAATCAAGATTAAACTATCTAATATGTATGTGGTTTTATAAAAAAATGATTTGAGCGTTCGCCTACAGGTCGGCTGCTATCTGCCCTTTCCGTTGGGCAGGCATCATCAGATGTGAGTCAAGGGGTTGGGAGAAAGGATCAAATTAGAAGGATGAAGGATGAATAGGAAAAAAAAGAAGTGAAAAGAGGTAATTACAGGTTCTGAATTTTTATTCCGCCTTCATACTTCATCCTGTTTTATATACTGATTACAAAATTTTTAAGAGATTTCTATGAAGAGAGAGCTGTTCACCAGCTTTTTCATTCCAAAGCTTTGCCCGAAAAGAACAGATTCAAGTAGCGGTTTTTTGCTTCACGTAATGAAAGGCGAACGAAACCTGCCTCGGCCCATGATGCTCAATGTTGCTAAAGTAATGCTGTTAACCACATTCACTTACATTAACCATAGCACACAGAGCGGACACCTCACCCAACTATGGAACTAATCGGAGGGAAATTGCCTCACGGTTCTTTCCCCGTCCTTACGAACTTCGGAGCAGTTTCCGGATCGGTTGACGCTACGCATCCAGCTTCGCGCCCTTCGGGTTCAGCTTGTAGCAAGCAGAATCTTCTTCGGCCTTCCCTGGCCTTTGAATGCACCCGCTGTAACAGGATCACAGTACGCACACCCGCCCTGAGCTTGTCGAATGGGTCTCCTTGAGCTCGCGGTGGTGGAACACCGGATCGTCAAGGTACGTCCATGTACCTATCCTATTTATTAACAAGCGGCTAGAAGCCGCAACAACAGGTCGCGGTACGCCAGAAGTTTTCCGTAGCGAAAGCGGAGGAAAATTTGGGTGCAGTGAGAGCGGAACCTGGCTACCGCTGTTGTAAGCTGTTTGTAAATAACCTACCATATTTTCTGCCTTTCGCGCACACCTTCTTTGCTTTAGTTTTAAAGTATTCCTTTAAAATTACCAATATTTTCTTCCTTCAAATTCATTATAATCTTTTACTAAAGATATCAAATACCCTTGAAAACGGATTACATTTTGTATAACCATTTTCGTTACTATAATCTCAATATTGGTAATCTTCAAATGTCTTGAAAGGTAGAAAAATACCTCAATCCTTTTTTCCCCATATATACAGTATATTATTTATCAACTTTATCAATAGTTATTTCAGTTTTATTTAATTTTTTAAAGGTGAATATCATAAAGTTATTTCATTACTGAGGAAAAAAAGTTCTTACTTTCCAAACTGTTATAAATACATTTATATCAAGTAACTTTGCCAATATGTAATAGTAAAAGCTTTAACATTACTGACCTGTTTTCGATTCTCATCACTGCATATTGCTAAACAAAAACGGCTGTGCCATCATTTGTACTACACTCCATTTTATTCATCAATGATATAAAGGGTTACCCATCATTAAAGCCACCGCTTGATCACACTCAAACTTATTGTCACACCAATCGCCACAACCGATAACAGCAGCGAAAGCGCCACTGCACTTCTGAAATCACCTTCAAATACCGCGTTATAAATTGCCAGTGAGAGCGTTTCCGTTCGTCCTATAATGTTTCCACCCAACATCAGGCTGATACCGACTTCTCCAAGCGAACGACCAAACGAAAGTAACAACCCCGTAGCGATACCTTCTTTAAGATTCGGGACGACAATGCTGAAGAAAATAACCGGCCCTCTCTTGCCAAGTGTCGCAGCCGCTTCAATCAATGCATTGTCAATCCTTAGCCGTGCAGTCTGAACACTCTTGACCATAAATGGTAATCCAACCAGAAATGCTCCTATAGCGTTTGGTACACTGCCGTTTTTGAGCAGTCCGGTAACCGCAGCCGTCCCAAGTAATGACTCATATTCACCATACCCCACACATCTGCCGGCTCTCAGAATGCACAACCGGTTTGTCAATTTTAACAAGTCGGTGATTTCGTGACTGACCACAAGCATCGGTATCGATATCTGCCTGTGCAGATCCAGCAGATAGGGAATAATCTGACTGCGCAGTGCTGCGTCAATTGCCGAGAACGGCTCGTCCAGCAACAACACCTGCGGCGAGGAGAGCAGTGCCCGGCCCAGCGCCACCCGCTGGTACTCGCCACCCGATATCACTGCCGGTCTGCTGTCCAGTATATGGCCGAGCTTCAGTAAGTCAACCACGTCCCCAAAACCAAGTATATTGTCCCGATGCTTGTCGATTCCATAGCGCAGGTTCTTCTCGACCGTCATATGCGGAAAGAGGCGGCCATCCTGAAATACATAGCCGATTCGCCGCTGGTGGACTGGAACATTTTTCCCGGATGCAGCATTAAAGACCTCACATCCGTTGATTACGATACATCCTCTGTCAGGAATTGTCAGGCCCGCCACCGCATTGAGCAGCGAACTCTTACCCGAACCACTGGGACCAAAAACGCCGGTAATGCCAACCCCAAATAACTCGTTAAGAGTGATATCAAAAGATTTTCTCGGTAGTACAATATCCACACTAATCATATCTGTTACAGCCAGTACTGGAAACCAAGTCCCACAATGTCACCCTTGTTGGGAGCGGCATCCCCATCCTGACTGACATAGTGCAGTGCTACTTTGAGTTTATCCTTTGACAGATACCAGTTAACACCGGCATTGAACGTATAGTCCTCACTGATATGCTTGAAAAGCTTTTTGCTACCTTCACCGGTATAGCCTTCAT